>JBDTXD010000070.1:0-7539 GCA_040006375.1 Actinomycetota bacterium | reverse complement strand
CCTCAAGAGGATGGCGTCCTAGGCCGGTAACGAAAGGGGGCAGCACATGGCAGCACCCAAGAAGAGCGCGGCCCGTAAGAAGACCGCAGCTCGCAAGCCCGCCGCCAAGAAGTCGGCGGCACGGAAGAAGACCGCAGCTCGCAAGCCCGCCGCCAAGAAGTCGGCAGCGCGCAAGAAGACGACGGCCAAGCGCAAGACCGCACGCCGCAAGCCCGCCGCCAAGAAGTCGGCAGCGCGCAAGAAGACGACGGCCAAGCGCAAGACCGCACGCCGCAAGCCCGCCGCCAAGAAGTCGGCAGCGCGCAAGAAGACCGCAGCTCGCAAGCCAGCTGCGCGCAGGAAGACCGCCGCGAAGAAGCGCTGATCTTCCGACGAACCGCGACCGAAGGGGGGCCTCGCGCCCCCCTTCCGCGTTCTGGGAGGAGGCCCGTGCTAGGCTGCGCGCCGCGCAGGAAGCGCAACGCATGACCTCATCCACCGTTTCCCCGCCGAAGTCCCCGCCGGTGCCGTCAGTCCTCGTCGCGCTGGTCGTTCGAGATGCTGAACCCTGGCTCCGCGAGTCGCTGGCCGCGCTGGCCGCACTGACCTACCCCCGGCTCGGGGTGATCGCCGTCGACAATGCCTCCACCGACGGTTCGCACGAGATCCTGCTCCAAGCGCTCGGCGAGCGGCGAGTGATGCGCTTCCCGCAGGACCGCGGTCTGGCCGGTTCGCTGAAAGCCGTCCTGGAGATCAGCGCCGCGCGCGAGGCCGACTACCTCTTGATCCTGCACGATGACGCCGCGATGGACCCCGACGGCGTGACCCGCCTGGTCGAGGCCGCGATCAGCATCCAGGGTGTCGAGAACGTCGGCGTCGTTGGCGCGAAGGTGGTCGACTGGGACGATCCCCGCCAGCTCCGCGATGTCGGCAGCTCTGCGGACCGGTTCGGCCATCGCTACACACCGCTGCAGCCGGGCGAGATCGACCAGGGCCAGTTCGACCGGGTGCTCGAGGTGCTCGGCGTGGACCCGTGCGCCCTCATGGTCTCCCGTGAGGCCTGGCAACGCGTCGGTCTCTTCGACGAACGGCTCGACGTCAGCCACGAAGGGCTCGACCTGTGCTGGCGGGTCCGGATGGCCGGTTTCCGGGTACTGATGACTCCGCTCGCTCGCGTCCGCCACCGCCAGGCCTCCGCGGGCGAACGGCGCAGGGACCGGGACCGGCGGAGCGATCGGTTCTACGAGGACCGGGCCGCGCTCGCCTCGATGCTGAAGAACTACGGCCTCCTCAGCCTCATCTGGCTGCTGCCGCTAACGCTCCTCCTGGGTCTGGCGCGATTGGCGGTGCTCGCGCTCTCTCGCCGCTTCGACGAGGCCTACGACCTGGTGTCGGCGTGGGGATGGAACCTGGGGCATCTGCCGGGGACGCTCCGCCGGCGGTATCGGGCTCAGCGTGCTCGGTCCGTGCCCGACCGCAAGCTGCATCGATTCATGGAGTCCGCGGGGCTCCGGCTTCCCCGGTGGTTCGAGAAGGCAGAGCGGATCTTCGAGGAGCAACGTTCGATCGATGAAGGCGACGAAGGGCAGCCGGTCACCCGGCGTCTCCGCGACCGGACTGCCTCACTCGTCGGCGAGCATCCGGTCGTCGCGGGCTCGTTCGTCGCGGTCCTGGTGGGTGCGCTCTCGGCCCGCGGCTTGCTGAACGGGGTGACGTTGCACGGGGGTGCCCTGCCCGCGTTCCCCACCCGTTCGGCCGGATTCTTCGCCGAGCTCGCGTCCCACTATCGATCCACTGCCCTTGGCGGATCCCTGCCCGCGAGCCCCGCGTTGGCAGGGGCAGGGGCGCTCTCCTGGGCGCTGTTCGGCAGCACGTCGCTGGCCCAGAAGGTGCTCCTTGCCGGCGCGCCGGCGCTTGCAGGGATCCTGTTCTATCGGGCAGCGGTGCGCTTGACCGGCGCGGCCGGCGCCGCGGTGCTCGGCGCTGGGGGGTACGTGCTCTCTGCGGCCGTCCTCTGGGCGTTCTCGCAGGGAAGGATCGGGCTGTTGGTGGCCGCTGCGTTGATCCCACCGCTGGTCGAGCGCACGGAGGTCGCCTTCGGCCCCGACGAACCGGCCGACGGCAGATGGCGGTTCATGGCGGGGCTGGGGGTCACGTTGGCGGTCGGCATCGCGTCCGAGCCGGGAGTACTGCTGCTGTTCGCCCTGCTGGTCGTGGTGCAACTGACGGGCGGGCGATCGCGAGGCCGCGGACTGGCATTGGTTGGCGGCGGAGTCCTGGCTTCAGGGGCGCTCGTGTTCCCGTTGCTGCCGTCGCTGATCGCGGGTGGCGGCCGGGGGCTCTCCTCCTTCATAGGGACCGTTGATCTGTCCCGGCTGGGCCGTTTGGCGATCGGTCCGGGCCCCGGCACGTGGCTGATCGCCGCGTTCCTGCCCATCTCCGCGATCCTGGCCCTCTCGCTGGTCGGGGCCGGACATCGCGCGCGCGCCCTGCGGATGGCAGTGGTGGCGGCAGCGGCACTCGCGCTGGCGTGGCTCTCCGCCGCCGGATGGCTGCCGGTTGCGGTCGCGAACGCTCCCGTTTATGTGATCCTCGCGGCGGCGACCGAAGCCATGGTGGTGAGCCTCGGGCTCGCCTCCGTCCTCGGCGTGGCGAGGGAATCATTCGGTGCCCGCCAGATCGGAACCGCGGCACTCGCCGTCGTCCTGGCCGGCGGCCTCGGGCTCCAGGCGCTCAGCGCCATGTCCGCCGGGTGGGCCTGGGGGGGCCCTGACAAGATCCCCGCGGCATGGGCCGTCGTGGACAGCGGCGCGCAAGGCGATTTCAACGTGCTCTGGCTCACCGGGAGTCCAGATCCCTTCCCAGCGCCCGGTGGCGACCCGCAGGCGATCGTCGCGGCGGGTCCGGCCACCATCCGGTTCGCGATCACGGGGCGGGAGGGTGCCAGCGTCCTCGACGCCGGCCGGCCGCTCGCCGGCCCGGGAACCGATGCGCTGCACACCGCGCTCGAGCAGATCGTCGGGGGTCAGACGTCGCACGGTGGTGCGCTGCTCGCGCCGTTCGGGATCCGCTACATCGTTGCCGCGACCGGATCCCTCTCGCGCCCGAGCATCGCCCGCCTCATGGACCAGGTGGACCTGGATCCGGCGACCGCGAACGGGCTGGTCATCTTCCGGGACTCCGCTGCGCTGCCGCCCGCGGGCGTGCTAACGATCGATGCCGCGAGCCGCGGGCTCCTTCCCAGCGGAGACGTGTCACAGATCGAGAAGTTCACGCCAACCGCGGCGAGTCCACTGAAAGCCGTCCGCGGCGGCTGGGACGGCGCGGCGACAAGCGGCCAGACCATCTACGTCGCCACGGAGTTCAGCCAGGACTGGCACGATGGGGTCGTCCCGCCCAGCGAGGCCTTCGGTTGGGCGACCGCGTTCAGCGCGACGGGAGCACCCGTGCAGATCCGCCACGACGCAGGGGTCCTGCGTCTGGTCGAACTCTGGGTGCTCGGCGCACTTTGGCTGGTGTCGCTCTGGATCACGCGGAAGCCGGTGCTCCGATGAACAGACAGGGCGGTGGACAGGGTGTGGTGGCGTTCGTGTTCGCCGCCGCTGTGGTGGCCGGCGGTCTCGGCCTCGATCATGGCCTGGGTGTTCGCGCGCAGGACGCACCTCTCGCTGGAGGAACGAACTCGGGCGCCTGGCTCTGTCCGCACGGCGGCGGCGCCGGATGGCAGGGGCGCATCTACCTGGCGAACCCCGGCACCGAGCGCTCGAGCGTACGCATCACGGCGCTCACCGGGAAGAACGCCGCCGCGGTGCAGACGGTGAACGTCGATCCGGGGACCACCTCGGAAGTGGAGGTGCCGGCGACCGAGAAGGAAGCCTCGACGTACGTGGAGTACTTCGGGGGATGGGTTGCGGCCGGGTGGCTCACGGTCGCTCCCGACTCTTCGGGCAACGGCGTCGGCGCAGAGCCCTGCGCCCCAGCCACGGACGCGCGCTCGTGGTTCACCGCCAACGGCGGCACACCGAAAGGGGCGACAGCCAACCTCATCATCATGAATCCCTACGGGGTGAACGCGATCTTCGACGTGGTGCTTTTCGCAGCCGACCGGGCTCCGGTGCATCAGGGCGATCTCACCGACCTCGTCCTGAAATCCCACCGCAGCATGGTCGTCCCTATCGCGTCGATCCTTCCGCTCGAGGCGGCGGTGGGTTCGGAGATCGACGTGCATGCCGGCCGGGTGGGCGTTGCCGCGGTCGACACATCCGTTTCCGACGGTGTGGGAGCCGTGCTGGGTGGCACCTCGCTCACGCCATCGATCACCATCCCTGCGCTCGCAGGCAACGGCCAGCGTTCGCTGTCGCTCACGGTTCCCAGCGCCGATGGTGTCCATCTCGACGGCTCGAACCTCAGCGAGGGCGCGACCCGGGCGGTGCCCGAGCTATCGAACGTGACCCAGGACGGGCAGACCTCCCAGGCCTACAACGTCGTTACCAGTGGAGCGGCTGGTCTGCGGGTGCTTCCGCAGCAGGGCTCGACGGGCGCATTCGTCGCTTCGTTGCAGTCGACGGGGGAGGGCAGCGACCTTGGGGCGACGGGCGGCGCACCCCCTGCGTCCCGGTGGGTCGTGCTCCCGACAGTGGCCGGTGATCCCGCGACGCCCGGGCTGGTCATCACGAACCCGGGTGCGGAAGCGGCCACCGCGACCCTCCATGCCCTGACCGCCGGCGGGCCGAGCGACGTTACCGTCTCCGTGCCCGCCGCTTCTTCGGCCGCCGCGCCCGTCGCGTTCCTCAGCGCAGCCGAGGCGTCCGGCGTGCTCATCACGACGACGGGGGCCGACGTCATCGCGGCGGGCGCGTCCCAGTCGCTCGGTCAGAACGGCATCGCCGGTTACGCGATGGCCGTGGGGATCGCGGTTCCCGATCAGCCCTGAGTTCCGCATCCGCCGAGGTCACGGGCGTCGTATCATCCGTAGAGGCTCCCGCGCCACCTCTCTCATGACGAACGGCACACATGCGAAACGACGGCTGAGCGCCCTTGTGATCATCGTGGGCGTGTTCCTGGTGCTCGGCCTCGCCGCCGGTGGCGTTGCGTTCGCGGCCTATCGCTACGATCGCGCGAACCACGACAAGATCCTGCCGGGCGTGCGCGTTGCCGGCGTGGACGTCGGCGGCCTCACAAGGACGGAGGCACTGGCTGCGGTGCAGCAGGCTGTCTCCGAGCGCTTGCACACCCCGATCACCATCACCGCCGGGGACAAGACCTGGACCACATCCGCCGCAGCACTGGGCCAGGGCGTGAACGTCGAGGGAGCGGTGGACCGGGCAGAAGCGGTGTCCGACCAGATGAGCTGGGTCGACCGCGTGTGGCATCGGGTCCGGCACGTCCCGGTCGATGTGGACATCAGCGTCGGCTCACACGGTTCGCCAAGCTCCGTCCACACGTTGGTGACGAAGATCGCCGGTGCGACCGACGTTATGTCCCGCGACGCCTCGGTCAACCTGGTCGGGTTCAGCGACGTCACCTTCGTGCGCGCTCGTGGCGGCGTCGAGGTGGATCAGAAGGCGGCACTGCGTTCGATCCGGGCCGCGCTGGCTCGCGGCGAGACGGAGGTCACACTTCCCGTCCACGAAGTGAAGCCGAAGGTGACCGACGGGAAGCTCGGCGTGACGGTTGTGGTTCGGATCGACCAGAACCGACTCTTCCTGTATCGGGGGTTCAAGCAGATCAGGACGTATCAGGTGGCAACGGCGATGCCGGGGTTCACCACGCCGGTCGGTGAGTGGACCATCGTCGACAAACAGGAGAACCCGACCTGGCATAACCCGGCGCTCGACGGCTGGGGGGCCGGTGAGCCGGCGGTTATCGGTCCTGGTCCGGACAACCCGCTGGGTACCCGGGCGCTGTACTTGGATGCCCCTGGCATCCGCATCCATGGGACGCCCGCCGCCTACTCGATCGGCACGTACGCATCCCACGGATGTATCCGGATGACGATCTCCGACTCGGAGGCGCTTTACCCGCTGGTGCCCGTCGGTGCGCGGGTGATCATCGCCGGCGTTCGACCGGTCTGACCGTCTGGAGCGCCCCGACTTCCCCCGGGCGGCCTCCGTCGTTCGGACCGCGGTATCGGCTGTTCGGAGGGTTGTACGCACCCCCTAACTGACCATCTACGCATCGACCGCGCCACGTGGGGAAATGGCCACATGCAGGGCGCTTTCGAAGGGGGGGCCCTGCTAAGGTCAGTGAAGTTTCGTCGGACCCCCCCCCTTCGTCGGATCTTGGAGAGAGCGCGATGACTACGTCCCCCCCCACATGCCCCAGCTGCGGCTCCGGTGACCTCATCAGCATCACGATGACCGTGGCCGGTCGTGAGCTGGCATTCACCACCTGCCACCTGTGCGAAGCCAAATGGTGGCACCGCGACGGCGAGGAAGTGCCGTTGCAGTCCGTCATCGGACTCGTCGTACCGAAGTAGTTCCACCCGTTCCGTGCCTTCGGCGTAGGATTCGGTCCCGATGGCTACCCGAGACCTGGATCGGATCTTCAAGGCCTACGACATCCGTGGCGTCGTTCCCGATGACCTGGATGCGGACCTGGTTCGCCGGATCGGGGGGGCCTTCGCCGGATGGACGCAGGCTCCCGCCATCGCGCTGGGGCGAGATTGCCGCATCTCCTCCCCCGAACTCGCCGCCGCGATCGCCGAGGGGGCGACCTCCCGCGGCGTCGACGTCATCGATCTTGGCCTGGCCTCGACCGACCTCCTCTACTTCGCCTCCGGCATGCTCGATATGCCCGGCGTCATGCTCACCGCGAGCCACAACCCCAAGCAGTACAACGGCCTGAAGTTCTGCCTTTCCGGTGCCCGGCCGGTGGGCGAGGAGACGGGCCTGCGCGAGCTCCGCCGCATCGTCGAAGGCCCGGAACCCACTCCGGTTGCGGCTCCCGGGAAGGTCGAGCGGCGCTCCCTCCTGGATGCCTACGTCGAACACGTCCTGTCGTTCACCGATGTCGCGGGGATGCGGCCACTCTCGGTGGTCGCCGACACGGCGAACGGGATGGGGGGCCTGGTGGTGCCGGCGGTGATGGAACGGCTGCCAGTGACCCTGCGCCACCTCTATCCGGAGCTCGACGGCACCTTCCCGAACCATCCCGCAGACCCGATCGATCCTGCCAACCAGGAGGACCTGCGCGCCGCGGTCAGCGAACACCACGCCGATGTCGGGCTGGCGTTCGACGGGGACGCCGATCGCGTGTTCCTGGTGGACGAGCAAGCGGACGGAGTCTCGGGCTCGCTCCTGACCGCCCTTGTCGCCGTCGCGATGCTCGGCCGTGAGCCGGGGGCGAAGATCGTGCATAACCTCATCTGCTCCTGGGTGGTGCCCGAGGTGGTACGCGAGCACGGCGGCACGCCGATCCGCACCCGCGTCGGGCACTCGTTCATCAAGCAGGTGATGGCCGAGACGGGTGCGATCTTCGGCGGCGAGCATTCGGGGCACTACTACTTCCGAGACAACTACCGCGCGGACTCGGGCCTCATCGCCGCGGTGATCGCGATGG
>JBDTXD010000069.1:0-7556 GCA_040006375.1 Actinomycetota bacterium | reverse complement strand
CGATAGCCTGCGCCGTCGCGGTGGATCACACCCAACGATTCCGATGCTCCCTCCAGACGCGCGACCAGGTCCTCACCTACGTAGCCGACCTCGCCCTCCTGTGGCCGGCCCCCACGGATCCAGACGACCGGGCACGGCGCGCCTTCGGAGATAGCTGCGGCCTGCGGATCGTCACGATTGCCGACATGTGTATCCGGCGCGCCTTGCGCCGCATAGATCTTCGACTTGGCATCACGATAGGCAGCGCCCGACCCATGCCAATCCAGGTGGTCCTCAGCGACGTTCAGCAGCACCGAGACCACCGGATGGAATGACGATTGCGTCGCGAGCTGGAACGAGGACGCCTCGACAACGAGCGCCGAGTGCCCGTCGGCCGCCGCCTGAGGGAACGGATGCCCGATGTTCCCGCACGCCACCGCGTCGAGCCCTCCGGCACGAAGGCATGAAGCGATCAGGCCGGTGGCCGTGGTCTTCCCGTTGGTGCCGGTGACGCCGATGTAGGGGGCGCGGGCGATGCGCGCGCCGAGCTCCAGCTCACCCCATACCGGCACGCCGCGCTCCCGGGCCCATGACGGAACGAGTCCATCCGGCCTGACGCCGGGACTCACGACCACCAGCGCGGCGCCGTCCAGGTCGCGCGGATCGTGGCCCCCCGCGTGCACGCTGGCCCCGGCAGCTTCGAGCGCCGCGACAGCGTCCTGGAGGGCAGACCCGTCACGTTCATCCGTCACGAGCACGCGGGCCCCGAGGCGCAGCAGGACGTGCGCAGCCGAGGTGCCGGCCACTCCCGCGCCCACCACGACCGTCTGCAGTCCCCGCAGCTCGTCCGTCATCCGAGCCCTCCGCGCGCGATGAAGTCCGCGTAATAGAGCCCGAGTCCCAGGCCGACACACAGCCCGGCGACGATCCAGAACCGCACGATCACCGTGAACTCGGGCCAGCCCGCCAGCTCGAAATGGTGATGGATCGGTGACATGCGGAAGATCCTTCGATGGAACCCTCGGAACGAGATGACTTGGAGGATGACCGACGCGGTCTCGATGACGAACAGGCCGCCCAGGATGATCAGCAGCAATTCGGTGTTCGTGGTGATGGCTAGCGCACCGAAAAGACCACCGAGCGCGAGCGAGCCCGTGTCTCCCATGAAGATGCGGGCGGGCGCGGCGTTCCACCAGAGGAACCCGGTGCCCGCGCCCATCATCGCTGCGGCGACGACGGCCGCGTCCAGCATCGCCCTTCCTTGCACCGCGTAGCAGGCGTCGAGCGGCGCCGCGCTGCAGGCGTGCCTGAACTGCCAGAAGCCGATGAAGACGTAGGCCGCAAGGACCATGATCGATGACCCCGAGGCCAGGCCGTCCAGGCCGTCCGTCAGGTTGACCGCATGCGAAGACGCCGTGAGCACCACGAAGGCCCACACATAGAAGAGGAACCCGAGTCTGATCCCCGTGTCACGGATGAACGAGATGTCCGTCGTGGTCCCGGTGTGGCCCCCGACGTGCACCACCAAGATCGCGAACACCACCGACACCGCAGCGGTCCCAAGGAACTTCTGCGACTTGGATAGTCCGAGCGAACGCCGGTGGCGTACCTTCATGAAGTCGTCGAGGAACCCCACGAGCCCGAACCCGATGGCCGCAACGACGAGCGAGACGCCCGTGGTCGAGAACCCGCCGAACGTGATCCGCGAGGCGAAGTACCCGACGACCAGTCCGGCGAGCATCACGATCCCACCCATGGTGGGGGTTCCCATCTTCTCGAAGTGGGTGTGCGGGCCGTCCTCGCGGATGCGCTGGCCCCAGCCCCAGATGCGGAACGCGCGGATGGCGATCGGCGTGCCCAGGAGCGTGACGGCCAGGCCCGCTGCCGCGGCAACCAGGATGGAGATCATCGCAGCGCCTCCGCCAGCTTCTCAAGCCCGGCGACGCGGGAGGTCTTGAACAGCACGACATCGCCTGCCCCGGCATGCGTCCGAACGTCGTCGAGGGCCTCGGCGCCATCGTCGTAACTCGCAACGTTGTCCGGTTCGACGCCTTCCCGCAAGCCCGCGACGGCGATCGGGTAGGCGGCCGGCCCGACGGTGATCAGTCGGTCCACCCGCACCCGGGCTGCCAGCTCGCCGATGCGTTCGTGTTCGACCGCGGCGAACGACCCCAGCTCCGCCATGGATCCGAGAACCGCGATGAATCGAGCGTCCCCCGCCATCCAGCGAGCGGCTTTGATGGCCGCGGCCATGGATTCCGGATTCGCGTTGTAGGCGTCGTTCACCACACGAACCCCCGAGGGGGTGGTGAACGTTTCCATGCGCCACTGGGAGACGGATGCGTCGATGAGAGCCGAGGCGGCCGTGGAGAGCGGGACGCCGAGCTCTATCCCGACCGAGATCGCCGCGAGTGCGTTCGCCACCATGTGCTCGCCAGGTACGGAGAGGCGCACGTCGGCCGCCTGCGAGCCGGAGAGCGCGGTGAAGCTCGCGCAGCCATCGGCGGCCAGGCGCACGTCGATACCCCGAACGTCCGCGGTGTCGGTGAGTCCGAACGTCACAACCCGCCCGGCGGCGCTCTGCCGGTACCCCGCAACAACGGGATCGTCGGCGAACAGGATCGCCGTACCCGTCGGACCCAGTGCGGCTACCGGTTCGGCCGACGCCTCCACGATGGCCTCCCAGGATCCGAAGATCTCGATATGCGCGAGACCGATGTTCGTGACGACCACGATGTCGGGCCGCGCGATGGCGCAGAGGTCGGCCACATCGCCCACGTGACGGGCGCCGAGTTCGGCGACCACGGCCTGGACCCCTGGTGGCGCCGTCAACAGGGTGACGGGCAGCCCGATCTCGTTGTTGAAGGAAGCGGGACTCGCGTGGGTTCGCAGCATCGTTGACAGCACGGCTGCCGTGAGGTCCTTCGTGCTGGTCTTGCCGTTCGCACCGGTGACCCCGATCACGGTGGCGTCCATCCGGGTTCGTTCGTCGGCGGCCAGCCGCATCAGGGCCCGCCCGGGGTCGGCGACGAAGACAGCCGGTCCGGGAACGTCCGTCCCTTCCCGGCAGAGCACCGCGGCCGCTCCGTCCGCCAGCGCGGCCCGGGCGAACCTGCCCCCGTCGGTCCGTTGGCCCGACAGCGCAACGAACAAGGTGCCCCGCGCGACCGATCGCGAGTCGGTCGTGAGCGAGGTCACCGTTACGTCTTCGCCGTCGCATCTGCCATCGACGGCCACGGCGACCTCGCGCAGCGAGCGCGGCATCATGCCGGCTCCCCCATCAGCGCCACCAACTCGGTTCGAGCGATCTCCCGATCGTCGAATGACAGCATCTCGCCTCGGACCTCCTGGTAGGCCTCGTGCCCCTTTCCGGCGATGACCACACCGTCGCCGGGGACGGCACTCCGCAGGGCGAGCTTGATCGCGGCACGTCGGTCCACCTCAACGGTGAACGCGCCGGGTCCGGCGATGGCGCCGATCTCGATCTGTCTGATGATCTCCAGGGGATCCTCCGAACGCGGGTTGTCACTGGTGATGACCGTGAGGTCTGCGTCTGAGACCGCAGCCGCTCCCATCAAGGGACGCTTCGCGCGGTCTCGGTCGCCGCCGCAACCGAACACACAGATCAACTTCCCGGACACCAGCGGGCGCATCGCCCTCAACACGCTGTGGATGCTATCCGGCGTGTGCGCGTAATCCACCACCGCCAGGAATCCCTGTCCAAGGTCCAGCGACTCGACGCGGCCTGGAACCCCTTCGAGAGCCTCGATCCCCTCCGCGATGGCGTCCTCGGCGATCCCCAGCCGGCGCGCGGCGGCGACCACCTCGAGACAATTGATCACATTGAACGAACCCAGGAGGTTCGAACGGATCGTGAGGTCATCCACCCGGAAGCCGATCCCTCCCGCATCGACACGCACGTCCCTGGCCCGCAGGTCGGCGTCGGCGGAGTCCACCCCCACGGTGGTTACCGGCACGCCCGCCTCTCCGATGAGCCGGCGTCCGTAGGCATCGTCGATGTTCACCACCGCGGTCAGAGCATGCGGGGGCGTGAACAGCCGCGCCTTCGCTCTGAAGTAGTGCTCCATGTCGGCGTGGAAGTCCAAGTGGTCCTGCGAGAGGTTCGTGAAGACCGCTACGTCCATCGCGAACCCACCCACGCGATGCTGTTCTAGGGCGTGGGACGAGACCTCCATGGCCACCGCGCGCACGCCGCACGTTCGCATGCGGGCGAGGAGGCGTTGCAGGTCGGGGGCCTCGGGGGTCGTCCGCGGTATCGGTACGGGGTCTGTATCGATCCAGGCGCCTGTGGTGCCGATCCTCCCCGGCGTCAGACCGGCCGCGGCGAACACCGAGCCCATCAGGTACGTACAGGTGGTCTTCCCATTGGTCCCGGTGAAACCGGCGATGGTGAACGTGCGCGCGGGATGGCTGAAGATCTCGGCCGCGATCGGTCCGGCCGCCTCGCGAACCCCCTGCGCCAGCAGTTGCGGGACCGCGAGGCCTTCCAGCCGGTGATCGGCCACAACCGCTACGGCACCGGCCGCGACCGCTGCCCCGGCGAACGCGTGCCCGTCCGCATGCTCGCCCCTGATGCAGAAGAAGACCGAGCCCGGTGCCACCTCACGCGAATCGCACGACGCATCCTCGATGCGAACCTCGGGGTCGCCGAACAGGACGACGCCGGGTACCGCGGCCGCCAGGTCTCGGGCGGAGGGAAAGGTTGGAACCACGGGCCCCGAGCTTACCTTCGGTCCCCCGTTCGAGCCGGTAACGGTCACGGGTGCAGGGCGCTGGGCGGCAGCGGCACCGGCTCGCCGGGAGCGATGCCCAGCCGGTGGATCGCGTAACGGGCGACCTGCTGGAACAGGGGCGCGGCCGCAACGCCACCGAACACGGTGCTCGGCCGATCGATGATCGCCGCCACGACAACCCGCGGCGACGAGGCGGGCAGGAAGCCGATGAACGAGGCAACGTAGTCGTTCTTCAGGTAGCCGCCCTGCGGGTTGGGGATGAGTGCGGTTCCCGTTTTCCCCGCCACCTGGTAGCCCGGGATGGCGGCGTTCGTTCCGGTGCCGTCGGACACGACCGATGACAGCATCTGCGTGAGCTGGCCCGCGGTGTCACGGCCGATCACGGACCTGGTCGGGGAATCCGGTACCGGGTGGAACGCACCACTCGGATCCTTGGTACCCAGAACGAGACGCGGCTGGACCAGGGTTCCCCCGTTGGCCACCGTCGCGTAGACGGAGGCCATCTGCATCGGGGTGACCGTGATGCCCTGCCCGTAGGAGATCGTCGCAAGGCTCGTATCCGTCCAGTCCGGTGTCGCCGGTACGTCACCCGTCGCCTCGTTGGGGAAAGCCAGACCTGTCGTTCGGCCGTAACCGAACCTGGCCAGGTACGTCGCCAGGCTTGTTCGTCCAACCTTGTCGGCAACCTCGCTGGCCCCGATGTTGCTCGACTTGGTGATGATGTCGCCGAGCGTCATCTGTTCGACGGGGTGTATCTCCGAATCGTGGATCGTGAAGTCGCCGATCGTGCGCTGGTCGGGGACGGAGAACCGTTGAGACATGGAGACGCCGCCCACCTCGAGCCCGGCGGCGGCCGTGATGATCTTGTTCACCGAACCCGGCTCGAACGTGTCGGTGAGCGCGCGATCCTGGAACCGGCTCGGGTTCACGGCGGAGAACGCGTTGGGGTCGAAGGTCGGGTAGTTCGCCATCGCATAGATGTCGCCGCTCTTCGGATCCATGACGATGATGGTCCCGCCGACCGCGTGGTTCTCCTGCACGGCCTGCTGGAGGTACTGCTGCGCCTGGAACTGGATCTGCCGATCGATCGTCGTGACGACCGTGCTGCCCGGGATGGGGGGGTCGAGGACCTGCACGCCCTCGGGGATCACTTGGCCACCAGGAGACAACTCAACGCGCTCCTGGCCGGGCTCGCCCGCAAGGAGGCTCTCGAATTGTGACTCGAGTCCGTACACGCCTGCGCCGTCGATGTTCACGAACCCAAGGGTCTGCGACGCGAGGTTGCCGGCAGGGTACTCCCGCTTGGTGACGGGGGTCGTGAAGATGCCGGGCAGGTCCAACGCCTCGACCTTGGCTGCGACACCGGCGTCGGCCTGCCGGGCTAAGAACGCGAACGTACCCCTAGACGTCAATGCGCGGAGCATGGTGTGAGGTCTCATATCCAGCAAGGGGGCGATCGCCTCGGCGGTTCCCACGGGGTCCACCACCGCGCGAGGATCTGCGCAGATATCCCGGGCTTGGACGGTGATCGCAAGGGGGATCCGATCGCGGTCCAGGATCATCCCGCGCGTCGCCGGAAGCGCGATCGTGTGCACCCGCTGGGCGAGCCCCTGCGCGGCATAGGCTCGCTGGTCCCGGAGCTGGAGCACCCCGAGCCGCACGGTGATGCCACCGAAGGCGAACACGAACATGACCAGAAGCACGATCAGCCGAGCGCCGGGAGGTCTCCTCAAGGACGAGCTCCGGATGCCGCCGCGCCGGAGTTCCCCGGAACGGCGAGGACGAACACATCCGGAGGCGTAACCATCCCATGCTCCATCGCCCAGGCCTGGATCCGTCCGGGCGAAGAGAGCGCGGCGACGTGCTCGGTGAGGTCGGTCTTCGTGCCGCGAAGGCTCGAGATGTCCTGTCGTAGCGTCCGCACCTGGAACGCCTGTTGGGCGAGCAGGACGTTCAGCACCACGATGCCGGTCACCACTGCGGTGACCACCGCCGCGGAGAAGAAGAGGAATCCGGGATGGAATGCCGGCCGCCGTCGCCGTTCGGAGACCGGCCGCGCGGCGGGCCGGACAACCGGGGCGGGAGCACGGCGCGGCGCACGGCCGGGGACCTGTCGCGGTGCGGGGGCCGAGGCGTGATCTGCCTTGCGTGCGGGAACGCTCACGCCGCCACCGCGACGCGTTCGGCGGCTCGGAGCTTCGCGCTCCGCGCTCGCGGGTTCCTCGCGATCTCATCGGCCTCGGGCACCAGTGGCTTTTTCGTCAGGACGACCAGGCGTTCGTCCGACTGGAAGGCGCGCTTGACCAAACCGTCTTCCAATGAGTGGTAGCTGATGACGACGACGCGGCCGCCGGGAGCGAGGAGATCGACCGCCTGAGGCAGGGCGGCGGCGAGCTCCTCGAGCTCCCGGTTGACCGCGATCCGGAGCGCCTGGAACGTGCGACGCGCGGGGTGGGGGCCCCCCGGCCGCTTCCCTACAGCGCCCACGACCACACCAGCCAGCTGGTCGGTGGTCTCGATCCTGGCTTTCTGTCTGTTCCGAACGATCGCCGACGCGATCCGGCGCGACTTCGGTTCCTGTCCGAACCCGAAGATCAGATCGGCGAGCTCCTTCTCCGGTAGATCGTTCACCAGGTCCGCCGCGGTGGGGCCATCCGAACCCATCCGCATGTCGAGCGGCGCGTCCTGCCGGTAGCCGAACCCGCGCGCCGCTTCATCGAGTTGCATGGAAGAGACTCCGAGATCGAAGAGGACGCCATCGACCGGCCCCAGTGTGTCGGCCTTCTCGACCTCGGAGAAGTCCTTGCGCACGGCACTGAAGCG
>JBDTXD010000068.1:0-7573 GCA_040006375.1 Actinomycetota bacterium | reverse complement strand
GGAAGTCCCCGTAGAACGTCGGGATGTCGGCCTCAGCCACCTTCCGAACCAGCACCTCACGGCGCCGCCGATGCTCGATGAGGTCGGCGATGGAGATCAGCTTCAGGCCGTGCTCCTCGGCCACACGGATCAGCTCTGGAAGACGGGCCATCGTGCCATCCTCGTTCATCACCTCGCAGATGACGCCTGCGGGGAAGCATCCCGCCATGCGCGCCAGATCTACCGAGGCCTCCGTATGTCCGGCACGACGGAGCACCCCACCTTCTTTGGCGCGGAGGGGAAAGACGTGGCCCGGTTTCTGGAAGTCCCCCGGAAGCGCCCCCGGGTCCGCGATCGCACGCGCGGTCGCCGCTCGGTCTTGGGCACTCGTGCCCGTGCTGATGGCAGGTCGGTAGTCGATGGAGACGGTGAACGCGGTCTCATCGCCGTTCGCGTTGTTGACCATCTGGGGGATGGCCAGTTCGTCCAGACGTTCCCCAGAGACGGGCAGGCACACGATCCCCCGGCCGTGGGTCACCATGAAGTTCACGGCCTCGTCCGTACAGTGTTCGGCCGCGATGATGAAGTCGCCCTCGTTCTCGCGGTCTGCATCATCGACCACCAGGACGATCTTTCCGTCCTTGATGTCCTGAAGCGCCTCGGGTATCGACGCGAAGACACTGGGGACCGCCGCGACCGGGGCTTCGGTTGGTTCGATCATGATCTCTGTCCCTCCATGAGGCGTTCCACATACTTAGCGATGATGTCGACCTCGATGTTGACGGGGTCGCCGACTGCGGCAGAACCCAGCGTAGTCACGGAGAGGGTGTGCGGGATGACGGCGATGTAGAACCCTGTCGGGTCGAGCGCCGCGACGGTCAGGCTGATCCCTTCGACGGTGATCGACCCCTTCTCCACGGCGTAGCGCTGGAGATCGGCGGGGAGCTCGATCCGGATCCGGGCGCCGCCTTCGGCTTCAGGCTCGATCCCCGCGATGATCCCGACGCCGTCGACGTGCCCCTGCACGATATGCCCACCCAATCGTGCGGCCAGCGTTACGGGTCGTTCCAGGTTCACCAAGGCGCCCGGCCGGAGCCTGGCGAGGCTAGTCCGGGTCACCGTTTCCTCCGAGAGGTCGAACGCGAGCGCGGTGCTGGTGTTCTCGACCACGGTCAAGCAGCATCCGTTCACGGCGACGGAAGCGCCGACCCCGCTGTCCGCGCTCACCGTTCGAGCGGCGACCACGAACCGGTGCGACGCGATCTCGCGAACCTCACCGCGCTCCTCGATGATCCCTGTGAACACGTGCCACCACCTTCAGGTCGGGGCCGATCTGTTCGGCCGAAGTGAACTCGAGCTGGAGCGCCGCAGAGATCGGGGCGAAACCGGTTCCAGCGACCATCGACGGTGCGTCGTCGCCACCGATCAACTTGGGAGCCAGGTAGAGGACGACGTCGTCGATGATCCCTTCGGCCACGGCCCCCCACGCGATGCCGGCACCTCCCTCCACCAGCACGCCTTGGATGTCTCGTTTGCCGAGATCGGCGAGGAGTGCGCCGAGGGAGACACGGCCCTGGGATCCCGCGTCGCAGACCAAGACCTCGGCTCCTGCGTTCTCCCAGGCGCGTACGAGCGCGTCGGCGGTACGCGCCGTGGTCGCAACCAGGGTCGGCGCGGCGGTATCGAAGAGATGTCCGCTGGGTGGAACACGGCCGGAGCTGTCTACGAGCACGCGCAGCGGCGAACGCGCGCGTGCGTATCGGGGGTCCCGCAGGGTCAGGGAGGGATCGTCAGCCAGCGCGGTTCCCGACCCGATCACCACGGCGTCCGCCCACGCCCGCAGCTGTTGCACATCCGCCCGTGCCTCCACTCCGGTGATCCACTTCGAGGTGCCGTCTCTCGCCGCCGATTTCCCGTCCAGGGTCGAGGCCATCTTCAACGTGACCCACGGGAGCCCCGTCCGGAGATGTTGCAGGAACGCGCGGTTGAGCGACGTCGCTCCTTCTTCGGCCGGGCCGACGCTCACCCGGACGCCGGCGGAGCGGAGCCGGTCAAAGCCAGAGCCGTTCACGAGTGGATTCGGGTCCTGGGTGGCGGCGACCACCTCGGCGATCCCGGCGGAGATGAGGGCCTCACTGCACGGTCCCGTCATCCCGGTGTGATCGCAGGGTTCGAGCGTGACCACCATAGCCCCGCCGCGAGCGCGCTCGCCCGCTTGTTCCAGAGCCATGACTTCAGCGTGAGGCGTTCCGGGACCCTCGTGCCACCCTTCCCCGACCACGGCGCCCTGTTGCGTGAGAACCACGGCGCCCACCATGGGATTCGGAGACACATGGCCAAGGCCACGCGCGGCTAGGAGGAGGGCTCGCTCCATATGCGCCATCGACTCCATGACCATCCCCTCACCCGGGGCGGCAGGAGCGGAAGGGCGCAGACAGCCGTGGCCGCGCGCGTGAGGCGCGCCGGCGAGCTGTTCGCGCCTGTCCCCTCTCATCCCGACTCTCACGGTCGGTCCCGGAGTTTCACCGGGTCCACCCGTCGCTGGCTGCGACGGGGTCGCGGACTGTCACCGCCGGTGGGGAGTTGCGCCCCGCCCCGGAAACAGGCTAGTGCTACGTGCCCACCAGTATACGAGGGGTTGCGGAAGGGACGGCTACGGCATCCGTCGATCGACGGCGTAGCTGCTGCCGGCCTGGCGCTTGGCGAATTGCTTCATCTCCGTGGCAACGGCAACCGCCTCGCCGTAGTGCGCGAACCCCCGCTTTGCCGTCGTGGCGATGCCGACACTCACGCTGACGAGCGGGATGTCCTGCTCGACGCCGCGCCGGTCCTCCATCCGAACGAACCCACGATCCAGATCTTCGGCGTCGTAGAACTCGCCGCGCAGGATGTCGAACGCTTCGCAGATCTTCTTCGAGATAGGTTCGGCCGCCTCGGTGCCGACGACGGCGACGAAGTCATCGCCGCCGACGTGCCCGACGAACCCCTCAGCACCGTCGAACTCAACGACGGCGTCCTGGATGATCCGCGCGGTGGCCTGGATGAGCCGGTCGCCCCGCACGAACCCTTTCTGATCGTTGTAGGTCTTGAAGTTGTCGAGGTCGGAGTACAGGACGGCGAACTGCCGGTCTTCTCGGACCTGGCGCTCGATCTCCTCTTGGATGCGGATGTTGCCGGGCAAGCCAGTGAGGGGCGAGAGGTTCCGCATCTCCTTCGCACGGCGGAGCGTGCCCTTGACACGCGCGAGGAGTTCGATCGGGTCGAAGGGCTTGATGATGTAGTCGTCGGCGCCTGACTGTAAGCCCGTCACCTTGTCCGCAGACAACGCCTTGGCGGTGAGCATGATGATGCTGGTATTGGCGGTCTGCGGGTTCTTCCGGAGACGCTGGGCGACCTCGAACCCATCGATCCGCGGCATCATGACATCCAGGAGGACCAGGTCGGGCCGAAGTTCGGCGGCCTTCTCCAAGGCTTCCTCCCCGTCCCCGGCAACGGCCACGTCGTAGCCCGCCGAGCGCAGGTTCACCTCTACGAAGCGTGCGATATCCGGGTCGTCGTCGACGACGAGGATGGTCTCCGGCATCAGGCTCCTTCCGCGATCATCGAGAGTTGCTGGGCCGCATCCGCAGGATCCGGCTGTCCGAAGATACCCGATGCAGCGATGAGAACCGTAGCACCCGCATCCACCGCGGCTCCGGCGTTCTCCACCTTGACCCCGCCGTCGATCTCAAGGGGAACCCGCAGGCCGGCTCGGTCGATGGCCGTGCGCGCTTCCTCCAAGCGTGGGTAGATCTCCGGATGCAAGACCTGGCCCGACCAGCCCGGTTGGATGCTCATCAGCATCAAGTCGTCGATGTCCTCCAGATAGGGCGCGACCGCGGCCACGGGAGTGCCCAGATTGATCGTGAGTCCGACACCGAGGCCAGCCCCCCGCGCCTTCTCGATGGCCGGGCCCGGCTCCGGGATGGCCTCCAAGTGGAAGCTCACGATATCCAAGCCCGCTTCCGCGAGTTCGTCGAAGTATTGGGTTGGCGTATCGACCATGAGGTGCCCGTGGAAGCGCACCTTCGTGACCGAACGCAGCGATGCCACGACGACCGTCCCCAGGGCGATCGGAGGGACGAAGTGACCATCCATGATGTCGATATGGAACGCGCTGACGAACGGTTCGACCGCAGTCACCTGGTCCGCCAGGTGCGCAAGATCGGCGCCGAGGATCGACGCGGAGACACTTCCCATGCCCTCGATGGTACCCAACCTGGAAGCCCACGGTTCGTCAGCCGCGCTTACGGAACACCGCGATGAACATCCCGTCCCCACCCTCGCGATGAGGCCAGATGCGGTGCCGAAGCGCCTCGCCACTCGGACCGATGGTGGGCTCTGGGACCAGGTCGGGGCGGTGGCGGATCAACGAATCGGCGGCTGCGTCCGTCTCGGCCCTGGGGAACGTGCAGACCGCGTACACCAGCCGGCCACCGGGCTTCAACAGATCCGAAGCCGCGGCCGCGATCTGGACCTGCTGCATGGCGAGTTTCGTCGGGTCCTCTTTCTTCCCGCGCCACAGCAGCTCGGGCCTGCGCCGGGCGGAGCCGAGGCCGCTGCAGGGCGCGTCCACCAAGACCCGGTCGAAGGGACCCCGTACAGCGCAAGCGGTGATGTCTTGCGCGAAGGAGGAAACATTGTGCATCCGAAGGCGCGAGGCTGATCGTTGCACCAAGCCTGCCCGCCGTGGATGCAGATCGCCGGCGAACACGCGACCCTCGGATCCGACCAAGCACGCGGCCATCGACGCCTTCCCACCCGGGCCGGCGCACGCGTCGAGGATCCGCTCCCCCGGTTGGGGGTCGAGCAGGCGCACGACCACCGCGCTCGCCTGGTCCTGGACCGCGAACCAGCCATCTTCCCACCCGGGGAACGACGCAGGTTCCCCGCCGTCGACGAGCAGACAATCGGCATCGAGCGGTGCCCGGCGGGCATCGTGTCCCGCTGCCTTGAGCGCATCGGTCAGCGCTCCGACGGTCGTGGCGCAGGTGTTCGTCCGAAGGCAGAGGGAACCCCGTTGGGCGAAGGCCAGCGCTGCCCGCTCGGCGTCTTCCGGCAGTAGTGCACGGAGCTCCCGGATCGCCCAGGGTGCCATCCCCGAACGGATGGAGATGTCCTCGTCGCGCCGGCCGTCGGGCCAGGCGGGCGGGTCATCGGCAAGCCGGCGCAAGACGGCGTTCGCGAACCCGCGCTCACGTGGGGCCGCGAGGCTGACGGTTTCCATGACGGCTGCGTGTGGCGCGACCCCGCCGAACAGGAGTTGGAAAGCGCCGATCCGCAGGACATCCCGGACGTTGGCGGTCATCCGGCTGACGGGCCGCGATGCCCGTTGATCGATAGCCCAGTCGATCGAGCGCAGGTGCCTGATGGTGCCGTACGCGATGTCCGCCGCGAAGGCGCGGTCGCGCTGGTCGAGCGAGGATCGGGAAAGCGAACCGGGGATGACGAGGTTCGAATAGCCGCCTTCGTCGACCACCCGACGGACCGCGTCGAGGGCGATCCCCCTCGTGTTCTGCGGCACGGGTGGTCGCTTCTTGTTCCGGGCGGCCGGCCCCGGTGGGCGCCCGCCGGTTCGGCTCTTCTGGGGCGCGGCTGGGCTCATCCGAGGCGTTCGCCCGGTTGGACGCGAGCGCCTCTGGCCCACTCGTCCCCATGCATGCGCTTGCGGCCCGCGGGCGCTACGACCACCAGCCGGACACGTCCCCTTCCCGTGGTGATGCGGGGTTCGTCGTTGTCCACGACCACGACGGTACCCGGTTGATCGGTCTCGCCCTCGGCGTCGTGGTCGAGCCCACCCACCTCCAGCACCTTCAGCGGCGTGTTCCTGAACGTGGTCGTGGCGCCCGGTTCGGGTGCGAACGCACGCACGCGCGCGATGACCTGTGACGCCGTCTCGGCCCACGAGATGCGTCGGTCGCCGGGACCGAGCTTCGGCGCATATGTGACACCTTCGGATGCCTGCGGACTCGGCCGGGCGGTGCCCGAGGCCACGTCGGGCAGGGTCCGCGTGAGCAGTTCCGCGCCGGCCGCCGCCAGCCGCGCTCCGAGCGATCCGGCGTCGTCGGCGGATCCGACGTCCGTGGCGACTTCAGCGAGCGTCGGGCCCGTGTCGAGCCCCGCATCCATCAGCGTGATGGTCACCCCAGTGCGGCTGTCCCCCGCCAGCAGCGCGTGCTGCACGGGCGAGGCACCGCGCCACCGCGGCAGCAGAGAGAAGTGGACATTGACCGCGCCGAGTTCCGGGACGGCGAGCACCTCAGGGGTGAGGAGCTCTCCGTAGGCCACGACCACCAGCGCATCGGGAGCAGCCCTGTGGATGGCCCGCAGCCCCGGTCCTGCTCGCACGCCGTCCACCTCAAGGATCGGCAGATCCAGGCGACGCGCTGCCTCGGCCACCGCGGTTGACGTTAGCCGGGAGCCCCGACCCGCCGGCCGAGCCGGATTCGTGATCGCAAGCGCCACGTCGAGGCCCGGGTCGGCGGCGAGCGCCTCAAGTGAGGGAACGGACCAAGGGTCGTTGCCGAGGAACACGAGGCGCATCCTCGGAAGGATAGCGACGAGGGTTCGGTGAAGGCGGGTTACGCCTCGCCGCGGAGGGGGCCCCGCTTCTTCAGCGGCTCCTCCATACCCAGCTCGAACCTGCGGAGATCGGCCATCACCTGGCGGCGGCCCGCATCGTCGAGCCGGTCGATATAGAGCAGACCATCGAGGTGATCCGTCTCGTGTTGGAAGATCCGCGCGAGCAAACCCTCTCCCTCGAGTTCGTACCACTCCCCGCTCAGGTCCTGTCCACGGCAACGAACCTTGGCGAGCCGTCGCGTCGGATGGAAGGGACCGGGGATTGAGAGGCAGCCCTCGTCCTCCACCATCTCGCCCGCCCGTTCAGATAGTTCGGGGTTGGCCATGAACCTCGGCCCTGTCTCCCCGTCATCGAACACGAACAGGCGCGTCGACAGCCCGACCTGCGGTCCGGCTAGACCCACGCCGGGCGCGTTGTACATGGTCTCCAACATGTCCTGAGCGAGCTTCTCCAGCGCAGCATCGAACGTCGTCACGGGCAGCGACGGGGTCTTGAGCACCGGATCGCCGAGGGTGCGGATGGGCAGGAGCATGCTGGTAAGAACCTCCGGGACTAGAGATGCGGTTCGGCCTCGACCCGCTCGAGAACACCCGCGACGGCGAGCGCTCGCACCGCCTCTCCGAACACAGGGACCTCGTCGGGCCGAAGCGCGAGCAAGCATACCGTCCGTCCATCCCGCCCGGAGACGAGGAACGTGATGGGATCCACCACGGCCCGCAGGTGCTTCTCCAAGGCCTCAGTGCCCGTCAACCGGAACACGGGGGCACCCACCGGGAACCCCGCCTGGAGCCGCCGGGCAGATTCGTCCGCGTGGAACCGGTCGGGGTTGCCGCGCACCATCGCCTGGACGGCCTGGTCGTTCGCGCGGGTTGCCTGCACGATGGCTCGCCCGCCGGGCCTGGCCCATGCGATGGCCTCCATCCATGTGGTGAGCGCTCGCTCCCGAGCGGTGAGGCCCGGGCGGCGTTCAGC
>JBDTXD010000067.1:0-7614 GCA_040006375.1 Actinomycetota bacterium | reverse complement strand
CCGTCGATCTGAAGCTCCGAGCTACGGACGAGCGGACCACGGCGCCGCTGGCCGGGGCCACGGAAGCGATCCAGGCGCTGCTCGCCTCCGCGCCTTGACTGGCGGTAGGCTCGGTCGGTGAACGGCCCGTTGCCATCCCGGCTCTACGAGTTCGCGAAGTTTCACCCGGAGGCCGAGGGTGTCATCCAGCACGTGGGGCGGGACACGTGGGATCTGCTGCTCATCGACCACACGGGTCTGTGGATCCGCAACGAATTCGCGAGCGCGGAGGCCGCCACGGATGCCTGCCGGCGACTCAAGCTGCGGTTCACCGAGGGCTGGAACGACCCCAGGATGGCTCGCTGGATGAACTCCCGCGACCATTGGGCGAGCGCGGATGGGCAGCGCCGGGCGCTCTGACCTGGCCCGTCGCGACCTGCACTTCTAGAGGTCGCGCTATACTGACTCCTGTAAAGGAACCGAGAGCACGGCCGGAAGTGGGCTCACGCCCACTTTTCTTTTCGAAGGGGGTGAGCGGCATGATCGACGTGGAAGCGCTGGTCACACCGGTCATCCAGGCGGCGGGTTTCGAGCCGGTCGAGGTGACGTTCGGCCGGGAATCGGGCGCTCGCGTGCTTCGGATCACGGTCGACAAGCCGGGTGAAGCGCTCGACCTGGACACCATCGCGCAGCTGGCGGAGAAGGTGTCCAGGAGGCTGGATCTGGAAGGGTTCGCGCCCGGCCCGTACCGGCTGGAGGTCTCGAGCCCCGGGATCGAACGCCCGCTGGAGCACCGGCGGGATTTCGAGCGGTTCCTGGGGTCGAAGGTGAAGGTGAAGTCCCGTGTGCTCATCGAGAACGCGCGGAACCACTCCGGGGAGCTGGTCTCGGCCGACGCGGAGGCGATCGTGATCGCCGCCGACGGTGGAGAGCGGCGCATCGGCTACACGGACATCGCCTCGGCACGAACGGTCGCCGACTGGGATGCCGAACTGAAGAGGAGCAACGCATGAACGCCGAGATGATCGCGGCCCTTCGCGAACTGGAGCGCGAGAAGGGCATCGCATTCGAAACGATCCTCCAAGGGCTGGAAGAGGCCATGGCATCCGCATACAAGACATGGTGGAAGGGGGAGAACCCCACCGCCGACGACGAGTTCGCCGGGTTCCGCGCCGTCATCGATCCTGAGAGCGGTGCCATGCGCATCTGGCATCAGGAACTGGACGAAGTCGAGGCTGAAGACGGGGAAACCCTGATCATGGAGGTCAAGTCCGAGAAGGAGGTCGAAGTTACCGATGACTTCCTGGGCCGCATCGGCGCGCAGACGGCGAAGCAGGTCATCTTCCAGAAGCTCCGAGACGCCGAACGCGAGATGACCTACGAGGAGTTCGCCGGCCGCGAAGGCGACATCGTCACCGGGATCGTCCAGCAGCAGGAGCGTCGGTACACCCTTCTGGACCTCGGCAAGGTCGAGGCGCTCCTGCCGCAGGCTGAACAGGTTCCCTCCGAGCCCTACCGGCACGGCGAGCGTCTGAAGGCCTACATCACGGAGGTCCGTAAGGGGACGAAGGGACCGCAGATCGTGGTTTCACGGAGTCACCCCGGGTTGCTCAAAGCGCTCTTCGCGCTCGAGGTTCCTGAGATCGAGGAGGGGATCGTCGAGATCAAGGCCGTGAGCCGCGAACCCGGACACCGCTCGAAGATCGCGGTGAGTTCGAACGAACCGGGCGTAGACCCCGTCGGCGCATGCGTCGGGCCGAAGGGCTCGCGCGTGCGCATGGTGGTCAACGAGCTCCGCGGCGAGAAGATAGATGTGGTGCCGTGGTCGGCCGATCCGGGAGAACTGGTTGCGAACGCGCTGCAGCCGGCGAAGGTCAAGGAGGTTCGGATCGACCCGGAGACACAGACCGCGCTCGTTGTCGTGCCGGACTACCAGCTGAGTCTCGCCATCGGGAAGGAAGGTCAGAACGCGCGCCTGGCCGCCCGCCTGACGGGCTGGCGCATCGATATCAAGTCGGAGTCGCAGGCGAACGGGGAGCCCGTGCCGCCGCCCCCGGCTCCCGCAGCGGCGGCCACCCCCGAGCCCGCCGCGGCTGAGCCGGAGGCTGAGCCGGAGGCGGAGCCTGCCGCGCCGGTCGCACTCCCCGAGACGGACGCCGCCGAAGAGGTCGAGATCGCCGAGGACGAGGCCGAGACGGCGACGGAGGCCATCGAAGAGCTCGCGCTCGAGGAGGTTGCGGTGGCTGCGATCGATGACGCGGTCGCCGAGGAATCGGAGGCCCCCGTCGGCGAATGACTCTGAGCCCGAACGAACGTGCGTCGGGTGCCGCGGCGCAGGTGGTAAGGCCGATCTCCTGCGAGTGGTCCGTTCGGCAGCCGGAGGGGTGGATCTGGATGTCGGGGCGACCGCGGCCGGCCGCGGCGCCTATGTCCATCCCGTGGAGGGGTGCATCGAGGCCGCAACCCGCAAGGGCGTGCTGGCCAAGGCGCTTCGAACGCGCATCGACCAGGACGAACTAGGTAGGCTAAGGATCATGATGAGCCAAGGAGTGCTGTGAGGGTTCACGAACTTGCGAAGGAACTTGGGGTTACCAGCAAGGAACTGCTGGGAACGCTGGAACAGATGGGTTCGGCCGGCCGGTCGGCCAGTTCGAGCGTGCCCGAAGAGCTCGTGCCGCGGCTCCGTGCCTCCGGCGGCAAGGTCACGGAGGCGCCGAAGCGCCGCGAGGTGCTGGAGCCGCCCCCCACCCCGCGTAAAGCCAAGCCGAAGCCGAAGGTTGAGGCCAAGCCGAAGCCCGATCTGAAGGTGGTCGCGCCGGCCCCCGCTGCAGCGCCCGCGCCGGCCGCTTCTGGGCCCGTCGCGGTCGCCGCGCCACCGGCAGCGCCCGCGCCGTCTGCGCCGTCTGCGCCGGCCGGCGAACCCCGGATGATCACCACTCGGACAGGCCAGCGCCGCCCCGAGCGCCGGGCGATCGAGGCTGCGCTGCCTTCGAACGTGCTGCAGATCGTTCGCGGGGCCACCCCGCAGACCATCGCAGAGAAGCTTTCCCGTGCCCCCGGGGAGATCGTGAAGATCCTCTTCATGGCCGGGGAGATGGTGACCGCCACCACGTCGCTATCCGATGAAGCCATCGCACTCATCGCCGCAGATCTCGGGTACGAGGCCGAGATCGTGGGCTTGGACGACGAACTCCAAGCCGAGGACGCCGCCGAGGACCTAGACCCCGACGCCCTTACCCCGCGGGCACCGGTTGTGACCATCATGGGGCACGTTGACCACGGCAAGACCAAGCTGCTGGATGCCATCCGCGAGACCGACGTCGTTGCCGGTGAGTTCGGCGGGATCACGCAGCACATCGGCGCGTATCAAGCCCACGCGGGTGGGCGCGAGATCACCTTCATCGACACCCCCGGCCACGAGGCCTTCACCGCCATGCGTGCGCGCGGCGCAGAGATCACCGATATCGCGGTGCTGGTGGTCGCAGCCGACGACGGTGTCATGCCGCAGACGGTCGAGGCGCTCGACCACGCGAAGGCGGCGCAGGTTCCGATCATCGTGGCGGTCAACAAGGTTGACAAAGAGGATTCCGATCCGAACCGCGTCCGTCAGCAGATGACCGAACACGGTGTCGTTCCCAGTGAGTGGGGAGGCGAGTTCGAGTTTGTGGATGTCTCGGCGAAGGCGAAGATGAACCTGGATCAACTGCTCGATACGATCCTCGTGGTCGCGGACCTGGAAGAACTGAAGGGCGATCCCACCGGGCGCGCGCGCGGCACCGTGATAGAGGCCCACTTGGACAAGGGTCGTGGCCCGGTCGCCACGGTCCTGGTGCAGAAGGGAACGCTGTCCGTCGGCGACGCGCTGGTGTGCGGCACCGCGTACGCGAAGATCCGCGCGATGCACGACGAACACGGCATCACGGTCGTCAAGGCCGGACCGTCCAAGCCCGTGCAGATCCTGGGCTGGAGCCACGTGCCCTCCTCGGGGGACGAGTTCCGGCAGGTCGACGACGAGCGCGAAGCCAGGCACATCGCCTCCGAGCGGGAGGCGCGCGCACGCGCAGCAGAACTCATCACGACGCGGCCACCGACGCTGTCGGACCTCATGCGTCAACAAGAACGCTCGGAGATCCCCGAGCTCACGCTGATCGTGAAGGCGGATGTGCAGGGGTCGCTCGGCGCGCTCACCGACTCGTTCCTCAAGCTGCCTCAGGACGAGGTGCGCGTCAACATCGTGCACAGCGCGGCCGGCGCCATCACGGAGAACGACATCTCGCTGGCCCTGGCCTCGGGCGCCATCGTCATCGGGTTCAACGTGCGACCCGACAAGGCCGCGCGTGATCTCGCCGACAAGGAGAAGGTCGACGTCCGGCTCTACCGGGTCATCTACGACGCCATCGACGATGTGAAGGTCGCGTTGTCGGGGATGCTGGCGCCCGAGCGACAGGAGCATCCGCTCGGCTCGGCCGAGGTCAGAGCGCTCTTCCGCGTTCCCAAGCTCGGCGTCATCGCCGGCGGGATGGTCACCGCGGGAACGATCAAGCGGGAGAACCAGGCGAGGTTGGTTCGCAACGGGATCGTGCTGTACGAGGGCAAGATCAGTTCGCTCCGCCGGTTCAAGGACGACGTCCGCGAGGTCACCGTCGGCTACGAATGCGGGATCGGGATCGAGGGGTACCAGGACATCAAAGAGGGCGATGTCATCGAAGCCTTCGAGATCCGCGAGGTCGCCCGCTCCATCTGAGCCTCGGCGGTGTTCGGCGCCTCGCCCGGTAGGCTGGTTGCATGCCCCAAGGTGCCCGTACCGCACGCGTCGGTGAGGAGTTCCGAGAGGTCCTGGCCGAGGCCATCCAGAAGCTGAAGGACCCACGCGTGGGGTTCGTTACGGTGACCGGTGTGAAGGTGAGCCCCGATCTCAGACGGGCGTGGGTGTACTACACCGCGCTCGGCGAGGAGAAGGAGCGCGCGGGGACCCGTGCGGGTCTCAAGAGCGCGGCGCCGCATCTGCGGCGAACGCTGGGCGCACAGGTGCGGCTGAAGTTCCTGCCGGATCTGGAGTTCCAGGAAGACACGTCGGGCAAGGAGGGCGCGCGCATCGAGGCGCTCCTGGCCGAACTGAACCGGAAGGAGCGAGCGTGATGGACTTCGAAGCTGCGGGTGCGGTGCTGTCCCAGGCTCCGGTCGTGGCGATCGCCTGCCACGTGAATCCCGACGCCGATGCGCTCGGCTCGATGCTCGGCCTGGCGTCCGTATTGCGCGGGCGGGGCGTCGAGGTCATCACGTCCGTCCCGAACGATCCGTTCTCGGTTCCGCCGTGGCTCCGGTTCCTGCCCGGTGGAGACCGGCTCACTCCGGCCCGGGAGTTCCCTCAGGCCCCCGATGTGATGGTGACGTGCGACTGCGCATCTTCGGACCGGCTCCAGCAGCTGCTGCCGGCAGCCAAAGCAGCGAAGGAACTCATCTGGATCGATCACCACCGGTCCAACGACGGGCTCGGGACCATCCCGCTGGTGGATCCGGACGCCTCCTCCACGTGCGAGATGGTGCATCGGCTCGTCACCGCCATGGGGGCCGAGCTGACCGACGACGCGGCTGTATGCCTGTACGCGGGACTCGTGACGGACACCGGCCGGTTCCAGTACCAAGCCACCACGCCAGAGACCCTGCGCGTGGCCGCCTCGCTCCGTGAGCATCCGTTCGACCATGCGCGGTTGGTGCAGGCGCTGTACGAGGACAACGGCCGCGAATACCTTGCGGTGGTGAGCGCGGCGCTCGGACGGCTGCGCTTCGTGCCCGGGGCAGATCTGGTCTGGACCTACCTCACGCAGGCCGACCTCAGCGAGGCGGGCGTCCACCCGAACGAGACCGACGATCTCATCGATGTCATCAGGACGGACCGGGAAGCCGATGTTGCCGTGCTGGTCAAACAACAGCCCGACGGCGCATTCAAGGTGAGCGCGCGGTCGCGTGGGGCGCACGACCTCAGCGTGATCGCGCAGTGGTTCGGTGGTGGAGGACATAGGTTGGCGGCCGGCTACACCAGCGCCGTCGGTCCCGTGGAGACCATCGATCTCCTGGTGGCGGCCCTCGGCACGTCGTGAGTGCGGTTGCCCCGGAAGGGCTGCTGCTCATCGACAAACCCGCCGGCATCACCTCGCACGACGCCGTGGCGCACGTGCGCAGGGCGATCGGGACGAAGAAGGTCGGGCACGCGGGAACCCTGGACCCGATGGCGACCGGGCTGCTCATCATCGGGGTCGGCCGCGCGACCCGGCTCCTGCGGTTCCTTGGCGAACTCCCTAAGACGTACGAAGGAAGCTTCCTCCTCGGCGTTGAAACGGACACGTTGGACGCCGAGGGAACCCGGACCCGGCGGAGCTCGGCGGACGGAGTGACCCTGGAGGCGGTCACCGATGCCGCACTGGCAAAGGTGGGGGACTCGCAACAGGTTCCGCCGGCGTATTCCGCGGTGAAGGTCGGGGGTCAGAAGCTCTACGACGCCGCGCGCAGGGGCCAGGATCTGCGGGCCGACCCACGGCCGATCCGCGTCGATCGCTTCGACGTGTCGCCCGGCGACGGTGGCTTGCCACAGGTGGACTTCGTCATCGTGTGCTCAGGTGGGACGTACGTGCGCGTGCTCGCAGCCGATGTCGGCACCGCGCTCGGGTGTGGCGCCCATCTGACCCGGTTGCGCCGAACCGCGATCGGACCGCTGGAGGTCACGCGGGCTACCTCCCCCGAGGACCCGGGGACGCCGTTGCCGGTCGAGTCGGCCGTGGCACATCTTCCCCGGGTTGCCCTCGATCGGGAGGAAACCGTCGCTGCAGGGAACGGCCGCATCCTCGGCCCGGCAGGGATCGAAGGCCCGTACGGGGTCTACGACCCGGACGGGCGCTTGGTCGGCATCTACCGCGATGAACTCACGAAGGCCAGGCCCGAGATGATCCTGGCTCCGGCGGCTGGAGGCGCCGACGGCTCGGACGTCCGATAGGCTCGGGCGATGCAGATCGTGCGGGGCTTGCCCGAACTCCCGCTACCGGAGCAGCCCTGCGTCGTGACGGTCGGATTCTTCGACGGGGTGCATCGCGGGCACCAGGCGGTGTTCGCCCGGACGGCCCAAGTGGCTCGTGAGCGGGGGATCGGCAGCGTCGCGGTGACGTTCGACCGGCACCCCCGCGAGATACTCACGCCGGGTTCGGAGCCTCGCCTGCTGACGACGGTCGAACGGCGCGCGCAGCTCATCGAACGGACCGGTATCGACAAGCTGGTGGTGCTCGCGTTCGATCGGGATTTCTCGTTGGTGCCTGCCCAGGATTTCGTTGCCGATGTCCTGGTCGGGGGCATCCACGCGGTCCACGCGGTGGTCGGCGCGAACTTCACCTTCGGGTTCCAAGCCCAAGGGAACGTCGAGAACCTCTCGATCCTCGGCGCACCGCACGGCCTGAGCGCGGAGAGCGTGCCACTCTTGGAGATCGACGGCCGAACGGTGTCCTCGACCTCGATCCGGGACGCCCTGGCGCTCGGAGATCTCAGGTGGCCCGAACAGGCGCTCGGCGGCCGTTTCGTGTTGGACGGGGAAGTGGTGACCGGCCACGGCCGAGGCCGTGGCCTCGGCTATCCCACGGCGAACCTGCG
>JBDTXD010000066.1:0-7769 GCA_040006375.1 Actinomycetota bacterium | reverse complement strand
CTTCCCCCAGCCGCTATCCTCACGACCATGGCGAAGGACCAGTTCTCGTTCGACATCGTGTCCGAAGTGGACATGCAAGAGGTGCGCAACGCCGTCGATCAGGCAGGGCGCGAACTCTCCCAGCGCTTCGACTTCAAGGGGACCGACACCGAGGTCGAGCTCACCGAGGAGAAGATCGAGCTCCACTCCGCGACGGAGGACAGGCTCAAGGCGGCGATCGAGGTGCTGAAGGAGAAGGCCATCAGGCGCCAGGTGCCGTTGAAGGCCCTGCAGGAAGGCCCCATCCAAGAAGCTTCCAAGGGGTCGGCGCGCGTCACAGTGACGGTCGTCACCGGCATCCCGGATGAGAAAACCAAAGAGATCTCCAAGTTCATCCGGCAGGCCGTGTCGAAGGTGCAGACGCAGATTCAAGGTGCCCAGGTCAGAGTCATCGGGAAGAGCAAGGATGATCTCCAGGCCGCGATGGGTGCGGTGCGCGAACACGACTTCGGCGTGGCACTCCAGTTCACGAACTACCGGCCCTGACGGCCGTCGGCAGCCCCCTCCTATGACCCGAAGTCAGCCGGATTGCCGGGAAGTACGGCGCCGGGTACCTTTGAGCACCTAACAGGAGGTGATAGACGTGGACCTTGAGCGACTCAAGGCACGTGCGGCGGAGATCGCCGATGCGGAAACGAAGATCCTGCTCGACCGGACGTCGGGTTCGAAAGCGCTCTATGAGCGGGCCATCAAGAGCATGCCGAGCGGCGTGGCGTCCAACTTTCAGGCAGGTGACCCCTACCCCGTGTATCTGGAGCGGGGCAGCGGAGCCAGCGTCTGGGACGTTGACGGCACCCAGTACACCGACTTCCACGGTGGGTTCGGCGTCAACGTGGTGGGCCACGCCCATCCGAAGATCGTCGAGGCCATCCGCAAGGTTGCGGACCGCGGGATCCATTTCGCCGTCACCACCGAGGCCACCGTGTCACTGGCCGAGGAGATCTGTTCGCGATTCCAGCTGGAGCAGATGCGCTTCGTGAACTCGGGCACCGAGGCCACGATGGACGCGATCCGCGTGGCCCGCGCCGCCACCGGCCGGGACAAGATCATCAAGATGGAGGGCTCGTACCACGGTCACCATGACTCGGTGCTCTTCTCCGTGGTTCCCGAGGCCGACGTGTTGGACATGCGCGAGAGCATGGGAACCGACGACAAGGCCTGGTACACCACCCAGCCCACATCGAAGGGGATCCCGAAGGCGCTCTGGGACACGGTCATCGTCGTGCAGTTCAACGACGCGGCCGCGGTCGAGCAGGCGCTCTCGGACAACGAGGGTGAGATCGCGGCCGTGATCCTGGAACCGGTGATGATGAACATCGGGCTCGTGGTTCCGCAGCCGGGGTACCTCCAGGCGCTGCGCGATGCGTGTGAGAAGCACGGCGCGGTTCTCATCTACGACGAGGTCAAGTGCGGTGGCACGATCGCCTACGGCGGCACCACCGAGCGCTACGGGGTCCGTCCTCACCTGGCGGCGTACGCCAAGGCCGTAGGCGGCGGCGCCACCATCGGCGCGTTCGGCGGCGAGGCCCGGTACATGGAATGGGTCAACAAGGGCGCTGCCCAGCAGGGCACCTTCAACGGGAACCCGCTGAGCGTGGCGGCCGGACTGGCGGCGCTCACCCAGGTCCTCACGAAGGACGCGTACGACCACCTGGGCAAGCTGGGCACGCAACTGGCCGAGGGCTGCGCCAAAGCGATGAACGACAGCGGCATCCCGGGGCACACCATGGACCTGGGTGCCAAGGGCTGCGTGTCTTACCGCTCCGAGCCACTCACCAACTACCGGGACTTCCTGGAGACCGAACCGGGGTTCTTCTACGCGAGCTTCTCGTGGATGATCAACCGGGGCCTCTTCATGACTCCCGGCGACGAGGAGCAGTGGACGATCTCGGTTCAGCACACGGAAGCCGACGTCCAGAAGTACATCGACGCGTTCGGCTCGTTCTGCCAGGAGCTCGCGGGATAGCGGCAACCGGGTAGCGACCACCAAGCGGAGCCGGCCGAAGGGCCGGCTCCGTTCGTTTCGAGGGAAGGTTGCGGGAGGCACGTATGAACGGGCCGACAGGCGGGATGCACACCTACACCGACCAGACAGAGGCGCTCGCGCGCTCGTTGGTCGCCTACGCGAGGAACCGGATCGCGAGCCCGCAGCCCCTGGACGGCCCCCAACCGAGCGCTGAACTCGCCCGCAGGGCCGGTGCCACCATCACGGCTGAGGGCATCGGCGGCGAGGAGGCCCTCCGGATCTGGGCTGAGGTCCTGGCGCCTGCGACCATCTCGACCGACCACCCGGCATCGCTCGCGTTCGTTCCTGGAGCCCCGACAAAGGCGTCGGTGCTCTTCGACCTGGTGGTCGGATCCTCGTCCGTGATCGCGGCATCCTGGCTGGACGGGGCGGGGGCCATCTGGGCTGAGAACCAGGCGCTGCGGTGGATCGCCGATCTCGCCGGCCTGCCGGAGGGCGCCGGAGGGTGTTTCGTTTCCGGCGGTTCGGCCGGGAACCTGAGCGGGTTGGTCACCGCGCGCGATGTCGCCGCCCGTGCGCGGGGGGACCGCGGACGCCCGGCGCGGTGGGCGATCGCCTGTTGCGACACGGTCCACTCGTCCGTCGCCGCCGCCGCGAAGGTCATGGATGTGGACGTGATCAGCGTTCCCCACGACGACCGGGGGAAACTCACCGGCCCGAACCTGGCCACTTCGCTGGACGCGCACCCGAACGCGGACGGCGTCTTCGCCGTGGTCGCCAGCGCCGGCGCCACGAATGCCGGAACCGTGGACGACTTGGCCGGCGTGGCGCAGGTCGCCGAAGATCGTGGACTGTGGCTCCACGTGGACGCCGCCTACGGCGGTGGCGGGCTGGTCTCCCCGACCATCCGCTCATCGTTCGACGGGATCGAGAAGGCCGATTCGCTCTCCGTGGATCCGCACAAGTGGTTGTTCGCCCCCTACGACTCTTGCGCGCTCATCTACCGGGATCCCGAACTCGCCCGCCGCGCCCACACGCAGGAGGCGAGTTACCTGGACTCGGTGAACGCGGATCTGGAATGGGCGCCATCTCACTACGCCTATCACCTGAGCCGGCGCGCCCGCGGCCTCCCCCTCTGGTTCAGCCTGGCGACCTACGGGACCGACGCCTACCGCGACGCCGTGGAACAGGTCCTCAGTCTCACCCGTCAGACCGCACTCGAGATCACCCGGCACGCCGACCTCGAACTCATCCAGGAGCCGGAACTGTCCGTCGTCCTGTTCCGGCGACGCGGGTGGGACGCCGCCTGCTATGACGCGTGGTGGCGCCGGTTGCTGGACGCGCAGATCGGATTCGTCCAGCCGACGAAATGGGAGGGCGAGACCGTCGGCCGCCTCTGCTTCATCAACCCACGGACGACCATCGACCACGTTCGCGCCATCCTCGGCACGATGGCGTAAGGGGTCAATGGGGCAAGGCCACGAGTGTGGCGTGGTTCGCCAGGTCAAGAAGCACGTTCGCCAGCACCAGGATGGCGAGCACCGCGATCATCGCGGCGGCCGCAACGAGCGTGACCAGCTTGGAGGCTTTGAGCGGCGTTTCGTCGGCGCTCTCGGCGAAGAGCATCTGCTTCGGGATCGCGAAGTAGTAGAAGACGCTCACCACGGAGTTCACCAGCATCACGACGGCCAGGACCACGCCCAGCACGGCCCCCCGTTCGATCGCGGCGCGGAAGATGAACAACTTGCCCCAGAACCCTCCCGCGGGCGGCACGCCGGCGAGCGAGATCATGCACGTGGTCATCGCTAGCGCCAGGACCGGCGCGCTCCGGATGAGCCCCGCGAAGTCGGAGATCAGCACCGTGGGCTTTCGCCGCGCCATCGCCGTGGTTACCGCGAACGCCCCCAGGTTCATGACCCCGTAGATGAGGATGTAGGTCACGCAGGCGGCGAACGCATCCCGGTTCACCGTCGCGTTCGTGCCAACCAATGCGAACGGCAGCAACATGTACCCCGCCTGGGCGATCCCCGAGTACGCGAGGAGCCGGACGGCCTGTCGCTGCTGGAGCGCCAGGAGGTTCCCGATCGACATGGTCCCGATGGCGATGAACGCGAACAGCGGCGTCCAGAAATGCGCTTGGTGGATGAATGCGACGAACATGAGCTGGAGTAATCCGGCGAATCCGGCGGCCTTCGATGCCACCGCGAGGAATGCGGCGACCGGGACGGGCGAGCCCTCATACGTGTCCGGGGCCCAGAACTGGAACGGGAACGCGCTCACCTTGAACGCGAATCCCACCACTACGAAGAAAATCGACGCGACCGCGAGCGTCTCCTGCTGGGTTGGGAGCACCGCGAGCTTCTCGGCGATCGCGGACAGGCCCGTCTCTCCCCCGGTGACCCCGTAGATCATGCTCATCCCGAAGAGCATCACCGCGGTCGAGAGGACGCCGATCAGGAAGAACTTCAGACCGGCCTCGTTCGACTTCGTGTCCTTCTTGCGGAAGGCGGCCATGAGGAAGCCCGGCGCCGACACCAGCTCGAGGGAGATGAACAACATCAGGAGGTCGCGCGAGGCGGGCATGAGCATGCAGCCCAGGAAGCTGGTGAGCAGCAGGAAGTAGTACTCCCCCTGGTAGAACCCGCCCTCCTTGATGTACCGCATGCTGATGGCGAGCACCACGACCGCGACCGCAAGGAAGAAGGTCTGGAACAGGACGGCGAAGTCGTCAACCACGAAGGATCCGCCGAAGGTCGCGCGAGGCGTTGAGCCCAGGAGCGTCAGTTCGGCCACGAGGGTGGCCAGCACGCCCACCAGCGCCAGCGGCATGGCCGCGTGCTTCCATCTGTTCGGCAGGAATAGGTCGACCACCAGCACGATCAAGATCGTCGCGGACAGCACGATCTCGGGCAGGACCGCGTGGTAGTCGATGTGCATCAGGAGAGCCCTATGGCGTGCAGGAGCCCGTTCACGGCATGCTCGGTGGCGCCGAAGACCAGCTTGGGGAACAGTCCGAGCACCAGGACCAGGACCAGCAGCGGGACCCACGACAGCCATTCGACGGTGTTGACGTCGGAGAGGTGGTGCTCCTTCCACTTGTCAGGCGCAACGCCCATGTTCACCCGCTGGAGCATCCACAGGAAATAACCGGCGGTCAGGATCGTGCCCACTCCCCCGGCGATCATGTAGCCGCGGAACAGTCCGACGTTGAGGCCCGAGGCCGGGCTATAACTGGCCAGGAGCGACATGACCTCACCCCAGAAGCCGGCCAGACCCGGCAGCCCCAGCGACGCGATGGCGACGAACGCGAAGATCCCCCCGAGCTTCGGCATGAGTTCGAGCATGCCGCCCCCGATCTCGGAGATCTGGCGCGTGTGGTAGCGGTCGTAGATCGAGCCGACGTTGAAGAACAGCATGCCGGTGATGACGCCGTGAGCCACCATCCCGAAGATCGCAGCCTGGATGCCGATGGGCGTGAGCGTCGCGATCCCCAGCATCACGAACCCCATATGCCCGACCGAACTGAACGCGATCAACCGTTTCAGATCCTTCTGGGCAAGACAGGCCAGGGACGCGTAGACGATGCCGATGGCAGCCAGGAGCCCGATCCATGGGGCGTAGGCGCGAGCTCCTTCGGGCAGCATGGGGATCGCGATCCGGATGAACCCGTAGGTCCCCATCTTCAGCATCACGCCCGCCAGGAGCACCGAACCGATGGTCGGTGCCTCGGTGTGGGCGTCGGGCAGCCACGTGTGGAACGGCCACATCGGCACCTTCACCGCGAACCCAAGCGCGATGGCCCCGAAGGCCACCAATTGGAACGTATGGCTGAACCCGCCGGACGCGCCGAACTTCTGCAGCGCGATCATGTCGAACGTGTGCGGGGCCGGTCCACGGAAATAGAGGGCGAGGAACGCCAGCAGCATGAATACGGACCCGAACAACGTGTAGAGGAAGAACTTGATGCTCGCGTACTCCCGGTTCGCCGAGCCCCAGATGGCGATGAGGAAGTACATCGGGACCAGCACCAGCTCCCAGAACACGAAGAACAGGATGAGGTCGAAGGCGATGAACGTCCCGGCCATGCCGGTCTCGAGCAACAGCATCAGCGCGAGGAACGCTTTCGTTCGACCCGGTGAGGGGACGTAGCGCCAGGAGTAGATGGCGCACAGGAACGACAGGAGGAAGGTCAACACGTAGAGCGGCATAGAGATGCCGTCGATCCCCACGTGGTAGCGCGCGCCGATCGCCGAGATCCAGCTGGTATCGGCGGTGAATTGAAGGGTCCCGCCCTGGGAGTACTTGAAGCCGATGGCGATCGCCACGGCCAGCACGAGCGCCGCGCCCGTGAAGAAGATGCCGAGGCCCCGGACCAACCGGTCCTTGTCCTTCGGCACCAAGACGATCACCAAGGCCCCCAGCAGGGGCAACAACGTGGTGATCGTGATGGCCGAGTTCTGCCAGGTCATCGATCCACTCTCCCTCTCACGCTCGAACGAAGATGATGGTCATCGCGATCACGCCGACGAACAACACGACCGCGTACCACTGCACGTTGCCGGACTGGAGGTACTTCAGCAGGCCGCCGCTCTCCTCGGCGCCCGAACCGATAGCGTTCACGACGCCGTCGATGACGTTCCGATCGAACCAGTACACCACCGTGGAGAGGCCGCGCGCGAGCGCCGCCATCCCGTTGACGATCCCGTCCAGGATGTGCTGGTTGAACCAGTACACCCCGGCAGAGAGCGAATCGCGAACCGGGTAGACGATCGCCCGCATGTAGAAGGAATCGATGTAGTACCGGTGCTGGAACACACCCCAGAGCGGCCCGAGACCGCTCTCGAGCGGATCACGCTCGCGCTTCTCGCGGTACATGAGATATGCGATCCCGATGCCACCGACTGCGGCGACGGTTCCCAGCAGCGCGATCCACGGCACGAAATGCACCGCCTCGGGTTCGCCGAAGTAGACCCACTTGAAGAAGGGGGCGTGGATCAGCGGCGAGCCCAGGAACCCGACACCGACCGTGGCCGCGGCCAGGGCTACGAGCGGGCGTGTCATCGACGTCGGGGATTCGTGGGGGTGGCCGTGGCCTTCGTACGTGCCGAAGAACGTGAGCCAGACCATGCGCATCGTGTAGAACGCCGTGAGCGCGGCGGTGATGACCATGATGACGAAGAGCCACATGTGGCCGTCCTGCGCCGAGACGAGCAGTTCGTCCTTGGACCAGAACCCGGCGAACGGCACGACGCCGGCGAGTGCCAAGGACCCGATGACGAACGTGATGAAGGTGACCGGCATGAACTTCCGCAGGCCCCCCATATCCGACATGTTGTTCGAGTGCACGGCGTGGATGACGGAACCCGCTCCTAGGAAGAGCAGCGCTTTGAAGAAGGCGTGCGTGAACAGGTGGAAGAACGCGGCGTTCCGCCCGGCGGGCCCGACACCCATGTCGGCCACCATGTACGCCAACTGTGACAACGTCGAATAGGCCAGCACTCGTTTGATGTCGTTCTGGACCAGGGCAAGGAGCGCGGCGCCGAGCATCGTGATGGCCCCGATGATGGAGATCGTCTGGAGCACCCAGTGGTCGGCACCGATGAACACGGTGTACATGCGCCCGACCAAGTAGACACCGGCCGCCACCATTGTCGCCGCGTGGATGAGCGCGGACACGGGCGTGGGGCCGGCCATCGCGTCGGGCAGCCAGACGTGGAGCGGGAACTGAGCCGATTTCCCGATGGTCCCGCCGAAGAGCAGGATG
>JBDTXD010000065.1:0-7795 GCA_040006375.1 Actinomycetota bacterium | reverse complement strand
TCGCGTTCGTCTCCACCTGGTCCCATCAACGCCCATCCTGCGGGCGCGGGACCGACCCTCTACGGGAAGGTCCACAACCGCACAACTTCCGCCAGACTCTGCAATATCTCGAACCACGTCTCGAACGGGAGGGCGCAGCCCCGCTGGTAGCATCTACAACCGTTGCTATGAACAAGACCGATCTGATCGAGAAGGCCTATCTCCGCACGGACATCCCAGACTTCCGGCCTGGGGACACCGTGAAGGTGCATGTCCGCGTGACTGAAGGCACCCGCGAACGGGTCCAGGTGTTCCAGGGCGTCGTCATCCGTCGTCAGAACGGGGGCCTGCGCGAGACCTTCACCGTCCGCAAGATCTCGTTCGGGGTTGGGGTTGAGCGAACGTTCCCCGTGCACTCGCCCTCGATCGCTCGCTTGGAACTCGTCAGTCGGGGCGCGGTCCGCCGGGCGAAGCTCTACTACTTGCGCGAACTCCGCGGGAAGAAAGCCCGGATCAAGGAGCGCCGCATCGATGATGTGAAACTCGCCGCGATGGAGGCTGCCTCTGAGGAAGCGCGTGCCGCCGCCGCCGCGGAGGACGGGGCGCCCGACGAGCCGGAGCCGTCCGAGGAAAATGCTGCGACGCCGGAAGAGATGGCGACGGAGACGGCCGGAACGGACGAAGTACCCGAGGTCGCCGACCAGCAAGAGGCGTCGGATGACGCCGAGGAGAAGGCCCAGGCCTAGCTCCGTGGCCGAGCGGCCAGCCGAACGACCGATCGAACCTCGCCGCAAGAGCGGATGGCGGGAGCTCCCGTTCCTCTTGGTGACCTCCCTCCTGCTGGTCATCGTCATCAAGACGTTCGTCGTGCAGGCGTTCTGGATCCCGTCCATCTCGATGGTGCCAACGCTCCGACGCGGTGACCGGGTTCTCGTCTGTCGCTTCTGCTACTGGTTCGACGACATCTCCCGCGGCGACATCATCGTGTTCTCGAACCCGAACCCGACGACCGAACCCGTGCGGGGGGTCATCGGAGGTTTCGTCCACTGGCTCGGGCAAGGTACGGGCCTGGGGTCCGGCGGACAGACCGACTACATCAAGCGGGTGATCGGCCTGCCCGGCGATGTAGTCGAGCTGCGGGCCGGCACGCTCTTCGTGAATGGTCACCTGACCCCGGAGCCCTATCTGAACCCCGTCGACCCCGACACCCGGTCCTTCGGCCCGGTTACGGTGCCTCCCGACGATCTGTTCGTGATGGGGGACAATCGGTCGCATTCGGGTGACTCGCGATTCCCGGCCGGTCAAGGGCTGGGCTGGGTCCCCGAACGCAACGTGATCGGACAGGCGTTCGTGCGGATCTGGCCGCCGTCGCGGCTTGGAGGCGTGGGTTGAACCTCGATCGATACGAACAGCTCCTGCGTGACCAGGGATTCACGCGCATCGCGGGTGCGGACGAAGCGGGACGCGGCGCCCTCGCCGGCCCGCTGGTTGCCGCCGCCGTGGTCCTGCCGGAGGGATTCGACCTGGAGGGCATAAGGGACTCCAAACTGCTTTCGCAGGCCCAGCGCGAAGCGGCCTTCGCCCGGATCCTGGCTCTGGCGAGTGTGAGCGTGGCGAAGGCGGAGGCTGCGGTGATCGACGCTCGCGGCCTCCATCGATGCAACATCGCGCTGCTGCGGCGCGCGGTGAAAGGGTTGGCTCCACCCGCGGACTACGCGCTCACCGACGGATTCCCCGTGCCCAGGATGCCCTGCCCGTCGCTGGGCATCAAGAAGGGGGACGCGGTGGCGGCGGCCGTCGCCGCCGCCTCGATCGTGGCGAAGGTGACCAGGGATCGGATCATGGTGAAGCTGCACCGGCGCTATCCCGAGTTCAGTTTCGACCAGCACAAGGGCTACGGCACGCCCGAGCACATGGAGGCGATCGATCGGCTTGGCCCGACGGCCGTCCACAGGCTCTCGTTCGCCGGGGTCGGGCAGGCATCGCTGCCGGGATTGGGGCCGGGATCGGGAGCGGCCTCTGTGGTGCGTGTCCCGGAGGCCCTGGAGGCGCGCGCAGACCTCCGTGAGAGGATGGAACGGTGATGAACGAAGACGACATCGAGCGGTTCGAAGAGGAACGCGAGCTGGAACTCTATCGCGAGTATCGCGACGTGTTGCCCATGTTCCAGTACGTCATCGAGACCGAGCGTCGCTTCTATCTGGCGAACCAAGTCGAGGTCACGCACAAGCCCGATGGGTGGGTGCAGGTGGACCTGGCCGACGCGTGGGTGTGGGACATGTTCCGCCCGGCTCGGTTCGTCGCCAGCGTGACCGTGTCCACCCGCAGGGACGTGAACGTCGAGGTCCTGCGTCGCGACGACCCCGCCACCATCCCGGAGGGTCCCGAACCCATCTGACCCCGGCGGTGTCATACCCCCGCCGTAGGGTCGGGCGATGGAGGCTGTTCCCCGCGCTCGAACCGGGTCCATCGGCGAGGACGCCGCGCTCCGCACGTATACAGATGCCGGGTACCGGCTCATCGCACGGAACTGGCGATGCCGCATCGGCGAGCTGGATCTGGTGCTAGTCCGGGGACCCACCCTCGTGTTCTGCGAGGTGAAGTCCAGGCGCGGCGCTGCGTTCGGTGGGGGATGGGAAGCCGTCACTGCGCGCAAGCAGGCGAAAGTTCGCGCGGTCGCGCAGGCATTCCTGCTCGCGAACCACGTGCAGCCCGACGAGATCCGCTTCGACGTGGCGAGCGTCCTCATCGGACGGGGTCCCGGCGCCGTGACCGTGGAGCTGTTCCCCGATGCGTTCTAGGCAGGCCCGGGCTCCGCTTCCCACGCCTCCGGCGAGAGCTTGCGGAGCGCGGCAAGCATCGCGTCGACGTTCGCCTCGGATGCCAGATAGTTCACGAAGCCGGCGCGCAGGTATGTGCGCCCCCGCAGTGTCGTGGTGCTCACCCAGGCGGTCCCGTCCACCTCCAGCGCCCGTTGCAGCCGGGTTTGGTAGGTGTTGATGCGAGGATCGTCAGCCACGATCCCATCCGGGATATGTCGGAAGCACACCACCGAGAGTTCGGGTTCGGCCGGCACGGCCTCGAAGTCATCCGCCTCCCGGCACAGAACGGCCAGATGGGCCGCGAGCCGGATGTCGTGTTCCACCAGAGCGGCGAACCCACGCGTTCCCAGGTGCTTCCAGCTCATCCAGAGCTTCAGGGCACGGAACCGCCGTGTTCCCTCGATGGAGTAGTGGTACCAGTTCAGAGGTTCCGCCTCTGGATCGTTGGTTCGGTAGTACTCGGGCGCGCGATGGAACGTGGTTCGAAGATCTTCACGCCGGCGAACGATGAGCCCCCCGATGTCATAGGCCTGGTAGAACCACTTGTGCGGATCCACGGTGACCGAGTCTGCACGCTCGAGGCCGGACACGCGCGCCGCCGCGGCGGGGGAGAGCCGCGCCGCTCCTCCATAGGCGGCGTCCACATGCAGCCAGAGATCCTCTCGCTCGGCTACGTCGGCGAGGCCCACGATGTCGTCGACCGAACCGGTGTTGGTAGACCCGGCGACCGCCGAGATCGCGAACGGCACCAGGCCCGCCTCCCGATCTGCGGTGACGGCTGCCTGCACCGCAGGACCTCGAAGGCGGAAGCGTTCGTCGGAGTCGATCAGGTGGAGGCATTCGGGAGGGAAGCCCAGGACGTCCAGACCGCGCGCCACGGAGAAATGGGTCTGATCGCTCGCGTAGATCCGAACGCCTTCTAACCGCGCGGCGCGCGGCGGCTCGTCGGGCGTCCCTCGGAGCCGCGCGAGGTGGATGTCCCGGGCCACCGTGAGCGCCATCAGGTTCGCCATCACGCCTCCGGACGTCAGGACGCCCCAGCCGTCCCGGGGCATCCCCATCAGCTCGCGGAGCCACGACACCACCTCTTCCTCCACGAGTGCGGCTATCGGTCCGGCATGCCAAACGTCCACTCCCTGGTGGATCCACTGGCCCAACACCTCACCGGCGATCGACATCGGCAGCGGCGGCGGCGTGAAGTAGCTGAACGAACCCGGGTGCTGGGCGTTGTACGTGAACGGCGCGACGCGCGTGCGGAACGAGTCCAGCACGTCGAGCCACGGTGAGGGATCTGCCGGCGCCGAGGAGGGAGCATCCGTCGGACCGAAGAAGGAGCGCCGGTCTTCCGGGTAGGTGCCGTGCGATCCCATGGGCCGCGCCGCCGCATGTTCGTAGAGCCAGTTCAAGGCTTCCCGCCACATCGCCTCGCCGAACTCCTCGAGGGCGGCGCGCGAGCGAGCCGGATCCATGAAGTGCAGGAGTTCGTCTTCGGGTGGGGTCGGTTCGCCGGGCATCGGGCGGATGCTAGCAGCGCCGTTGCCTCGGCTCCGCCGCGCGATGTCAGACCCTCGGCGTAACGTGCGCTCGCATGTACGGGAGGGTTACCGGCGTCACGGTGCTCGGTGTCGGTGGGCACCTGGTCACGGTTGAGGCATTCGTCGGGCGGGGACTGCCCTCGCTCATGTTCACGGGTCTGCCGGGCGCGGCGGTCAACGACGCGCGCGATCGGATCCGACCGGCGGTCGAGAACTCGGGACTCGAATGGCCGCTGCGTCGCGTCGTCGTGAACCTGTCGCCGGGGAACCTGCGCAAGGAAGGCGCGGGGATGGATCTTCCGATCGCGATGAGCGTATTGGGCGCGACGGCGCAAGTGCCCGCGCGCGCCCTAACGGATGTCGCGTTCTCGGGGGAGCTCTCGCTCAAGGGAGAGCTGCTGCCGACGCCGGGGGTGCTCTCAGTTGCGATCGCCGCCGCACGCGCCGGTATCGGGACGGTCGTCGTCCCGTCGGCGAACGCCGTCGAGGCGGCCCAGGTGGACGGCCTGGTCGTCGTGGGGGCGGCGAGCCTGGAAGAGGTTGCCGGGTTCCTTCGCGGGACCTGGCAGGCGCCGCGCGTCACGCATCGCCGCGCCGCGCCTACACCGGGGGCATCCCTCGATCTCTCCGAGATGCGGGGGCAACATCAGGCGCGACGTGCCCTGGAGGTCGCCGCGGCAGGGGGCCACAACATGCTGATGGTCGGCGCGCCGGGCGCAGGCAAGACCATGCTCGCCCGCCGGCTCCCTACCATCCTGCCGGAACTCTCCCGCGAGGAAGCGCTGGAGGTCACGCAGATCCATTCGGTCGCGGGCTTGCTTCGGGGAGACGGACTGCTCCGAGAGCGACCGTTCCGCGCGCCGCATCATTCGGTGTCGATCGCCGGGTTACTCGGTGGTGGGGCGGCCGTCCTTCGACCGGGGGAAGTGAGCCTTGCAGACCACGGCGTGCTGTTCCTTGATGAGTTCAACGAATTCCGGCGGGACGCCGTCGAGGGCCTTCGGCAGCCGCTCGAGGACGGCCGTGTTGTGGTGACGCGGGCCGTGGGCTCGGTCGAGTTCCCCGCCAGGTTCACGCTGGTGGCGGCGGCGAATCCGTGCCCGTGCGGCTACGACGGGGATCCGCGCAAAGGGTGTTCGTGCCGTCCGGACCGGGTGCAGAGCTATCGCGCGAAACTCTCCGGCCCCCTCCTGGATCGGATCGATCTCCGCCTGCGGATCCCGCGCCTCACCAAGGACGAACTTCTTGGATCCGAACCGGGTGAGCCCTCGGCCATCGTGCGGGACCGTGTGCAAATGGCGCGTGAACGACAGCGCCATCGCCTGCTCGACCTCGGAGTGACGTGCAATGCGCACCTCCCGGGCCCGCTGGCCAGACGCGAGGCCCGTCTGGACCCGGCCGCAGAACAACTCCTGGCGAGAGCGGTCGAGTCCATGGCGCTTACCGGCCGTGGGTTCGACCGCGGGCTCAAGGTTGCTCGAACGGTGGCGGATCTAGAAGGGGCGCCGTCCGTCTCCGAGGCGCACTTGGCCGAGGCCCTGTCCTACCGGATCGGGTTCGGCGAACAAGATGGACTCGCCCGTGCGGGCTGACGCTGCAGCGGAGCACGAGAATCAGGACGTCGTGCCACCGGGGTATCCGGCGGGGTTCGGGGTGGGGAAGGGGGAGCGCGACGCGCTGCTCTGCCTCTCCACGCTCCGCGGGATCACGCCGCGCCGGCTCCATACGCTCGCGTGGGAGGTCGGCAGCGCGCGCGCATGCGTCGGTGCGATCCGCTCGGGACGAGCGGGGAGCGCAGCAGATCGCGACTGGATCCGTGCGGCGGACGCCACTGCCATCCGGGGGCAACTTGCGGCATGCAACGGGCGGTTGCTCGGACCACATGATGACCGCTATCCGGCGGCGTTCACCGATCTGCTGCATGACCCTCCCGCCTGGTTGTTCGCGCGCGGCCTCGTGTTGGAGGATGGGCCCGACCGGGTAGCGGTCGTCGGCGCGCGGAAGTGCTCGTCGCTGGGACGTGAGATCGCGCACGACATCGGCCGGCGACTGGGTGGGATCGGTGTGCAGGTCGTTTCGGGGGGTGCCTTCGGGATCGATGCCGCGGCGCACCGCGGTGCGCTTGCAGGTGAGGGCACCAGCATCGGCGTGCTCGGTTCCGGCCTGGACGTGCTCTATCCTCGATCAAGCGCGGCACTCCTGCTGGAGATTGCGGAGCGGGGGATGTTGATCTCGGAGTACCCGCCCGGACAACGCGCCGAGCCGCACCATTTCCCGGCCCGCAACCGGCTGGTCGTTGCCCTCTCTCGCGCCGTGGTCGTGGTCGAGGGGGCCGCGCGCAGCGGATCGCGCATCTCGGTCGATCACGCGCTGGATCTTGGAAGAGACGTGTTCGCGGTCCCAGGACCGGTCACCAGCCCGCTGTCGGAGACGCCGCACGGGATCATCCGCGACGGAGGGACGCTCATCCGGGGGGCCGATGATCTCCTCGCCGACCTCGGGTACGTCTCAGCGCTCGCCGCCGATGCGGTCGCTCCGTCGGGCCTGTCCGATGTCGAGTTCCGGACCTGGCGCGCCCTTGCCACGACCTCGCTACCGGACGGCATCGCCCGAACCGCCGGTCTCGCCGTTCCAGATGCGGTGACGGTCCTGATCCGGCTCGAACTCCGCGGGCTGGTCCGAGGCGTCGGGGGTCGTTATGAGCGCACGTTGGCGGGCGCCCTGGGTGCCTCGGGCGCTTGAAGCCAGGCCCTTTGACTGTTAGACAAGGGTTCAGCCCAGTTCGCAGCATCGCTCAGAAAGGATCCAGTGAACGAGCTTCCCCGGTCACAGACGCGCCTCATCGAGCGGTTCGCCGATCATCTCCGGTTGGAGCGTCGGCTGTCGCCCAACACGGTGATGGCCTATAGCCGCGATCTCAGACAGCTCGCGATCTTCCTGAACCGCGGCGGCACGGGGCTCGAGGGCGCAACCCAGCCGCTGCTGCGGCGCTTCCTGGCGCAGCAGCACACGTTGGGGTATGCGCGAGCGTCCGTCGCCCGTCGCGTCGGAGCCATCCACACGTTCTTCCGATGGGCAGCGCACAACGGCGTTGTCACGCACGATCCCGCTGAACTGCTCGGTCGGCCGAAGGTGGTGAACCGGCTGCCCACCGTTCTGCGGCAACGTGAGGCGGCTGCCCTGGCCGAGGCTCCGGCTGCGCTCCACTCCTCATGGCACGGATCGCCACTGGAAGTTGCGATCGCTCTCCGGGACCGCGCGGTCCTGGAACTGCTCTACGGGTCGGGACTCCGGGTGGGCGAGGTCGCCGGTCTTACGCTGGACAGCGTCGATCTGGACCGCGGCCGGGTTCTCGTGTTGGGTAAGGGCCAGAAGGAGCGGGAGGTACCTATGTCCGACTACTCGATTCGGGCTACGGAGGTGTACGTCGCTCAGGGCCGGGGGATGCTGGCGGGTGAG
>JBDTXD010000064.1:0-7928 GCA_040006375.1 Actinomycetota bacterium | reverse complement strand
GGGGATGGTGTTGATCTCGTTGACGTACACCCGGCCCTCGCGTGCCAGGAAGAAGTCCACGCGAGCCATGCCCCAGCATTCGATGGCTCGGAAGGCGGTCACCGCCATGCGCTGGATCAGGCTCTGCACGTCTGGGGCGAGGTCGGCGGGGATGATGAGGTCGGCGCCGCCCGCGTCCAGGTATTTGGCGGCATAATCGTAGAACTCGTGCCCACGCGGGGCGACCTCACCACATGCCGACGCCACAGGATCGTCGTTGCCGAGCACCGCGCACTCGATCTCGCGCGCCCCTTCGAAGCCCTTCTCGATAACCACCTTGCGGGCGAATTTGAAGGCTGCGTCCATGGCCTCTTCGAGCTCGCCGGGACCGTGCACCTTGCTGATGCCAACGGAAGATCCGAGCGTGGCCGGCTTGGTGAAGAGCGGATAGCCCAGCGCCGAGACCCGCGCGGTGACCCCCTCGGCATCCTCAAGCCATTCGGGCTCTCGCACCACCTCGTAGGCTCCGACGTCCAATCCCGCCGATGCGAAGAGCACCTTCTGGAACGCCTTGTCCATACCGACGGCGGACCCGAGCACACCTGCGCCCACGTAGGGGGCTCCTGCTAGCTCCAGGAACCCTTGTACCGCACCATCTTCCCCCATAGGGCCGTGCAACACCGGGAATACCACGTCGATCGGCTCGCGCGACCCGTCGGCCGCGACCAGTTCGCCGGCCCCGGAGTTGGCGGACAGTTGCACCGGGCGAGCGGTGGCGTCGGTCACCTCAGGCATCAAGCCCGTTTCGCTGGGGAGCGCGGGGGGTGCGGGCAGTAGATGCCAGCGCCCCTGCTTCGTGATGCCGATGAGGACGACCTCGTTGCGTTCGGGGTCGAGCGCATCGGCAACCGAACGCGCAGAGATGCAGCTGATCTCGTGCTCGGCGGAACGCCCCCCGAACACCACCGCGACGCGCCGCCTCCGGGTCATGCGCGCCAGCCTACGACCACGACCGTGGGTACCGTGCGCGGAGATCGATCACCATGTCCGTGAGGCGGCTCATCAGCTCCGCAGTCATCTCCTTGACCGCCTCACGTTCGTCGATCTCCGAGGCCCGCAAGTTGACGTCCATCGGCTCCCCCACGGTGGTCAACACCGGTCTCCCATACTTCAACGAGCCCGGCCCCGACTTCTGCCACACCGTCTGGGAGCCCCAACTCGCCATGGGGGTGATCGGGACCCCCGACATCAAGCTCAACCGCGCCGCACCGGTCTTCCCCTCCATCGGCAGATGATCCGCTCGCTTGGTGACCGTACCCTCCGGATAGATGACGATCGACTCTCCCCTCTCAAGGGCCTCCTTGGCTTTGAGGAGCGGCGTCACATCCTTTGTCCCGCGAGATACGGGGATCTGACCTGCTCCCCGCAAGGCCCGGCCCACCAGGAACACGTGGAAGAGCTCCTGCTTGGCCAGGAAGCGAGGACGCCGGCCCGCGTCGATGACGGCGCAACCGTTCGAGAACGGGTCGAGGTAGGAGATGTGGTTGCAGGCGATGATGGCGGGCCCGGAAGCCGGGATGCGCTCCAACCCCGCCACACGGAACTTGAACCACAGCCGGACTGGTGGAACCGCGAGTTTGGTGCAGATCTGATACCAGGGCTCCACACGCTGGTGCTCCACGCGCTGAGTCGCCATCGGCGGCTCCTAGGCCCCCGAGGCCGCGCGCGGCTTAGCGCGCTTCATCAGCCACCATGCGCCGGGCAAGAGCGCCGCCGCGGCCAGCAGTTTGATGACGTCCCCGATGATGTAGGGATACAGGCCCGCCTCGTACGTCGTGCTCCAACTCACCCGGTGACCCACCAGCACAGGCAGCGCGTGGTGCAGCCAAGGCACACCGACCGCGTAGATGGCCACCTCGCCGAGAAGCATCGCCCCGATGGCGCTCCGGAAACTGCGATCCCAGCCTCGACGTGACAACCATCCGACCAATGTCCCGGCCAGCACGAACCCCCAGAGATAGCCGCCCGTGGCTCCGACGAACTCGACTACCTTCAGACCCGTGTCGTGGCCCCCGTTCTGATTCAGCGCGAACACGGGCAACCCGATGACCCCTTCGACCAGGTAGAGCAGAACGGTCACCGTTCCGAGGCCTGGGCCGTACGCCGCACCCACCAACAGCACGCCGAGCGTCTGGCCGGTGATGGGGACGGGCGTGAAGCCCAGGTGGATCGAGACCTGCGCCAGTCCGGCGATGAGCGCACTCCCGACGACGGCGCACACGACCTGGAACGCCAGGCGGGCGGATGTATGGGAGCGAGATGGAGCGAGCGTCAGTGCCAGCGTTGACACGGCTATCGGCCTCCTTGGGCGATCGAACAACGGTTCGTCGGCGCGGGCGAGCCGTGAGCTTACCGCGCGGCTCGGCTAGGCTTGTGCACCCGTGCGCGCCATCGTTCTTCCCGTGAAATCTCTTTCCGAGGCCAAGAGCCGGCTGGAGCCGCTCCTCACGCCCTTGGAACGCGCCGTGCTGACCTTGGCCATGCTCGAGGACGTGCTCGACGTGACCGAACAACTGAGGGGATGGGCAACATGGGTCATCTCCCCCGACGAGGCCGTGCTGGAGATCGCGGTCCGCCGGGGGGCATCGCCGATCGTGGAAGAGACGCCGTCGCTCTCGGCCGCGATGGAGCAAGTGGGCGAAGAAGCTGTAGGACGCGGCGCCGAGTCGCTCGCCGTGCTGCTGCCCGACACCCCCTTCGTCACGTCGGCTGCGCTAACGAGGGCCGTCCACACCCTCGGGCCCGTCGTGCTGGGACCGGCGCGCGATGGCACCGGAACCAACCTACTGATCCGTCGTCCGCCGGGCGCGCTTGCCGCACGCTTCGGACCCGATTCCTATCGCCTCCATCTCCAGGAGGCCGCGAAGGCCGACATCCCGATCTCGGTCGTAGAGCTTCCCGAGATCGGATTCGACCTGGACCTGCCAGGCGATATCCTCACCGTGCTGAACGACCGTAAGGGGGGTCGCACCCGAGAGGTCTGCGAGGATATGGATCTACGTTCGCGCATCACCGTCAAAGCGTGAGGGGACGAGGCTATGGCACAGGGAACCGTGAAGCACTACGACGAAGCCGGACGAACGGGCACGCTGCTCCTGGACGACCGCACCGAGATCGTGATCGACCCGGCGTCCACGGAGGGACAGGGCATCCGGCTCCTGCGGATCGGCCAGCGGGTCATCTTCGACCTGGCGGATGAATCGGGACACAAGGTCGCACGGCGGCTCCGCTTGGTGACGTTCGAGTAACTAGCGGCGCTTCTTGCCGGCGAGCACCGCGGCGCGGAACTCCTTGCCGGGCGTGAACGATGGCAGGTCGCGCGCCGGGACCGTGATCGGTACGTCTGGCTGGCGAGGGTTGCGCGCCACGCGTTGATTGCGATGCTTCTTCTCGAACGTTCCGAAGTCTGCGAGCGTCACGCGTTCGCCCTTCACGACCGTTTCGCGCACCGTGTCGATCGCGGCATCTACTGCCCGCGCCGCATCGGCCTTGCTCAGACCTGTGCGCTTGGAAACCTCTGCGGCCAAACCACCCTTGTTCATCGAAGCTCCCTTTCCTTGCGTCCCGTACGAGCACGGTAGCCGCATGGTGGGAGCCGGGTCAAACCCGTGTCGCGATGGTGTTCGGGGCCGGGCGAGGGGCGACTTGGTAGCATCGACCTCGCTCCATTGGCCCGTGGTGTAACGGTAGCACGAGTGATTCTGGATCACTTAGTCTTGGTTCGAATCCAGGCGGGCCAGCGCGTATGCGGAGAGCCTCGTTCGAGCGGATGTATCGATCAGGCCATGCCCGATGGGACACCGGCGTCACGCCTCCTGAGGTCCTCGCGCTCATCGCGGGCGATGATCCGTTGCCTCCGGGGCGGGCGCTCGATCTTGGGTGCGGCACGGGAACCAACGCCCTCTACCTGGCGGCGCGCGGCTGGGAAGTAATCGGCGTCGACTTCTCCCCGCTGGCGATCAGCGCCGCTCGCAAGAAGCTGGCAGGTCGCGCAGAGATGCGCGCCTCCTTCATCTTGGCGGACGTGACCCGGCTCACCGAGGCAGGGGTGACGGGCTCGTTCGACTTCGTCGTGGACATCGGATGTTTCCACGGCGTCCACCGGTCCCGCAGACGTAGCTACGCCGCCGAGGTCACCACGCTCACCCGGTCTGGCTCGACCCTCTTGATGTTCGCGTTCGGTTCGAGGCTCCATCTGCCCGGCCACCCGCGTGCCCGGGAGCGTGAGATACGAAGGCTGTTCACCTCGTTCGAGTTGGTCCGCGTTGAACTCGGCACGACCCCCCTGGGGGCGGCGTGGTTCACCTTGCGCCGCAGGTAGCTCAGACGCGGACCGTGCGCCTGCCCGGAGCCATCGCCGAGAGATCGATCCCGGGGTCCGTCCCGAGGATCAGTTGGGCCATGGCCAGACCCGTCGTTGGAGCGAGCGTGAGACCGATCATGTTGTGTCCCGCCGCCACATAGGTTCGCGTCCTCCCCGGTACCAGCCCGAGCATCGGCATCCCATCGGGGGTCATCGGACGAGGGCCGACCCACTCGTGTTGCCGAGCCCCCCAGTCCACATCGCGGACGAACCCTCGCACGGCCGCGACGATGTGGTCGATGCGGCGACGGTCGAAACGGTCATACGTCCCGTCGATCTGCATCGTACCGGCGATGCGCAGACGGTCGCCCATGGGGGACGCGGCGACGTGCGCATCCGGCAGGTAGAGAGCGCGGGCTGGCATGATCTGGGGTGCGACCGAGAAGCTGTACCCCTTCCCGGACAGCAGTAGCGTCCGCAGGCCGAGTGTTGCAAGGATCTCCCGCGATCGCGCACCGCCCGCGATGAGCGCTGCCGATCCCGTCTCCTCCCCGAACGTCCCCGAGACGTGAACCTCTCCGCTCGTCTCCGTAACCGAGGTCACCTCTGCGCCCTCCATGATGCGGACGTCCTTGTTCGTTAAGGCGGCCGCCAGATCGTCGACGAACCGGGATGGGTCGATCCAACGTTCGTGCGGGAGCAGGAATCCTGCCAGGGCCTGATCACCGATCGCGGGGTCGAGTTCCCGAAGCCCCTGATGATCCAGCACGGGCCCGGGCTCGGAAGCGAGTCCCCCGCGGACGAAGGGGCCTAGGGCTGCCCGCTGCGTGAGGGCAGCGCTTCGTGACGAGCAGCAATACAGATAACCGTCTGCGCGGGCATGCGTCCCGATGCCATCCGCCGCCAGCCGGTCGTACAGCTCGTAGGTTCTCCGGGCTAGGCCCGCGAGTGCCGCGAAGCCGCGTTCGTAGTCCCGCCTATTGGAGAGCGAGGCGAACCGGAGCGCGAACCGGGCGATGTTGGCGCCCCCGAGCGGACGCAGGGAGAGCGCCCCACCGGGCGTGAGTACGCTCCGCAGCGACCCACGTAGCATCCCGGGGGCGGCTAACGGTTCGACACCCGACGGGCAGATCTCCCCGGCATTCCCGCGCGAGGCTCCGCTCCCGACACTGGCCCGCTCCAGGATCAGGACATCAGCGCCCTGCTCCCGCAGGTAGTACGCGGTCATCATCCCGATCAGCCCTGCCCCTATCACGATGACGGGCCGCGTGGTCATCCGCCCACCGCTCCCGATCCCTTGGAACGTTCGAAGCCCGGACAGGAGAGCACCGGCAGGCGTGGATACTTCGCGAAGCGCGGGTCCTTCGCTGCCAGGAGACACCGGAGATACTCGCTCCCACGCTGCGTCCGGGTTGTTTTGGCGTGAAGGCAGTCGCCGCAAAGCCCGATCGGCTGGTCCATCGGGGCAGTATGCGAGATTCCGAGACGGAAACCGCGGCGCGCCATGGATACGATGGACACCCCTGTTGATGACGGGTGTCCTTGCAGGGGAGGAGGATCGATGTCCGGACTTGGCATGCAACGGATGACCCGCAAGGAGTTCGACGCTTGGCGCGCTCCGCAGATCGTCGAATACGCGGCGGAGATGGCCAGGAACGCCCGCCGCGCAACGGACGATCTGATGGCACAGAGCCGGCGTGAGTTCGCCGAACTCCTTCCCCACGGGGTCGACACACCTGGACACCGGCTGCTGATCGCCTTCGTCCCAGAGACCGGACGGCGGATCGGCTGGTTATGGATCGCCGAACGCGAGGCCGATGGCGGAAAGGTCGCGTGGATCTACGACATCGTCGTCGAAGAGAACCTTCGCGGAAGGGGGTACGGCCGTGCGCTGATGGCCGAAGCGGAGGTTCAGGCCCGCGAGATGGGGCTCACCCGGATAGCGCTCAACGTGTTCGGTGACAACGCCATCGCGAGGTCGCTCTACGGATCCTCGGGGTATCACGAAACGGCGCGCCAGATGGCGAAGGACCTCTAGTCCGCCCGTCACACTCGGAGCCGGGCGCCCTCCGGGTCGAAGAGCGGTTCGGCCGCGACGATGGCAGGGAGCACGCGGTCGAAGTAGGCGATCGTCAACTGGGCTCCTTCCTGCAGGTCCGTCGGCAGCCACGCGTAGGCGATGCTTCGGCCGACAGAAGGCCCGTACCCGGCGCTCGTGACGTAGCCAACCGGTTCTTCGTCCAGGAGCACGGGTTCCCCGCCCATCGCCACCTGGTCGTTCCCGACGACCAGACACCGGAGCGTCCGGGCGGAGGGCGGCCGCTCGGTCAACGCGCCTCGCCCGATGAAGTCCGGGCCGCCGGATCGAACCGCGAACGCGAGCCCGGCCTCCGCCGGCGCGTGCTCGGGGGTCATGTCGGTCCCCCACGCCCGGTACCCCTTCTCCAACCGAAGGGTCCCCAGCGCGGCCCGGCCGGCCGCGATCAGGCCGGCGGCGCGTCCCGCCTCCCAGATCCGGGCCCAGAGGTCCGCTCCCTCCTCTCGCGGAACCGTGAGTTCCCAGCCCAGCTCGCCGGCGTAGGAGATCCGCGTTGCGTCCACCGGGCTCCCGGCAACATAGATGGTGCGAGCGGATAGGTACGGGAAGGCCTCGTTGGACAGGTTGTCCGAGGAGAGTGGTTGCAGCACCTCTCGAGCCGCGGGACCCCAGAGCGCCGCGCACGCCGTGACGTCGGAGATCGGCGTGAGGTCGACAGAACCGTCTGGTGGCAGGTGCGCCCAGAACCACGCGAGATCCCGAGAACCGTTGCCACCGACGACGAACCGCTCCACGGCGAACCGGGCGACGGTCACATCGGAGCGGATCCCGCCGCATTCGTCCAGGAGCAAACAGTAGGAGACCGAGCCCTGCGGCCGGTCGATGCGACCGGTCGTCATCCGGAGCAGGAACGCCTCAGCGCCCGGACCCGTCACCTCGATCCGCATAAGGGGTGTCATGTCGAACAGGCCGGCCCGCTCCCGGACCGCCGTGTGCTCCGCGAGCGCGATCGGCGACCAATGCTCGGAGGACCACTCGTCGCGCGGCGGGTTGGCCCCGGCAGCGACCAGCGAGGCGTTCGTCGAATACCACTGGGGGCGTTCCCAGGTCGCCACGTCAAAGAACTCAGCGCCGAGGGCACGCTCTGCCTCCGCGAACGCGCTCCACCGGATCCCGCGGGCCGAGGTGTGCGGTTCGACGGGATGGTGAGCTACGTAGACGTCACGGTATTGGTCGTCGCATCGCTCCTTATAGAAGGAGGGGTCCAGTTCCCGCTCATCGAAGCGGGAGAGATCGGCCGGCGACATGTCTATCCAGGAGCCGCCATGGACAAGGGTTTCCGCGAGTCCGCGCGCGACCCCCGCCGAGTGCGTTATCCAAACCGATTCCGCCACCCAGAACCCGCGCAAAGCCGGATGCTCTCCAACCAACGGGTAGCCGTCCGGCGTGAACCCGAACACGCCATTGAAGCGTCGCTCGAATGCCACTCCGTCCAGGTCCGGGAGCAGTTCGACCGTCAGGCGCCAAGCATCGATCCATTCGTCTTCG
>JBDTXD010000063.1:0-7993 GCA_040006375.1 Actinomycetota bacterium | reverse complement strand
CGTCTTCGCCGAGGTCACGCCGAAAACGTTCGCCATCCAGCAGCCGGACCGCGTCGCGCTCCGCGTGGCCCCGCTCGTCGCGTTCATCGGCACCGTGGTCGGCCCGTTCGCCAAGGGGCTGCTTCGCCTGGCGAACGTGATCATGCCCGGGAAGGGTCTGAAGGAAGGCCCATACATCACCGAGCAGGAGATCCGGGCCTCCGCCGAGGTTGCCTCGGAGGAAGGAGAGATCGAGGATGAGGAGAAGGAGCTCATCCATTCGATCTTCGAATTCGGGGACACGATCGTCCGTGAGGTCATGGTCCCGCGCCCCGACATCATCGCGATCGAAGACGACAAGACACTTCGTGACGTCCAGGCCCTCGTCCTGGAGCACGGGATCTCCCGGATCCCCGTCTACAAGGAGGATCTGGACGACGTCGTCGGGATCGTGTTCGCCAAGGATGTCCTGAAGGCGTTCCACCAAGGAGAGGCGAGCCAGGGACTCGCGGACCTCATGCGGGAAGTGCGGTTCGTTCCGGAGACGAAGAAGGTGGCCGAGCTTCTCCGCGAGATGCAGCGGGAGAAATTCCACCTGGCGCTCGTCACCGACGAGTACGGTTCCGTGACGGGCCTCGTCTCGCTCGAGGACCTCCTAGAGGAACTGGTCGGCGAGATCACGGATGAGTACGACCAGGAGGAACCTGAGTTCGTCGAGCTGGGGGGTGGCAGCTTCCGTGTGTCGGGCAAGGCGTCCGTGGACGACGTCAACGAACGGCTGCACATCGAGTTGCCGGATGAGGAGTGGGACACGATCGCCGGCTTCGTACTCGATGTCTTCGGCAAGATCCCCGACGACGGCGAAGAGGTCGACTATCAGGGCATGACGTTCAAGGCCGAACGGGTACAAGGGCGGCGGATCGCGACGATCCTCATCACGTTGCCACCGGCGCTCGTTGCCCAGGAACCGGAGTGAGGCTCCGACCGGCTCCATGACGCGGGCCGGGATGGTCGCCGTGGTCGGCAGACCCAACGTGGGCAAGTCCACCTTAGTGAACGCGCTGGTGGGACAGAAGATCGCCATCGTCTCGGACAAACCGCAGACGACGCGCGCCGATATCCGCGCGGTGTGGACGACCGAGGATGTGCAGGTGGTCTTCACCGACACGCCCGGTTTCCACAAGCCGCGCACGTTGCTCGGCCGGCGGCTGAACGAACTGGTTCACGAGGCGGTCGACGGCGTCGACCTCGTGCTCCTCGTCGTGGATGCCGCAGGCGGCGTGGGACGCGGGGACGCGTTCGTCCATGCACAGCAGGTCAGGGAGGGCGGGATCCCGGCGATCTGCGTGGTCAACAAACTCGATGCGACGCGCCGACCGTCCATGCCCATGCAGCTGGAGGCGGCGGCCCGGATCGGAGACTTCCAGGAGATCGTTCCGGTGTCAGCGAGGTCGGGCGACGGGATCGAGACCCTCCGCCGGTTGATCGTGGAGCGGATGCCCGAGGGTCCCTTCTTGTACCCGGCTGAGGACATCACCGATCAAACCGACGAACAGCGGATCACCGAGCTCATCCGCGAGCAAGCATTGCGGGTGACCCGGGAAGAGGTTCCCCATTCCATCGCGGTGATCATCGATGAGATCGAGCGGGTCGGAGATCTGCACCGCATCCATGCCTCGATCGTCGTGGAGCGTGACTCGCAGAAGGGCATCGTGATCGGTAAGGGCGGAGAGACGCTGAAGGACATCGGCTCGGCTGCCCGGTCGGGGATCGAGGCGCTCCTGGGGACGAAGGTCTTCCTGGACATCCACGTGAAGGTGCTGAAGGAGTGGCAGCGCGACCCCAAGGCGCTCAACCGCCTGGGCTTCTAGCGGCTCTCCTTCGGCGAGGACGAAGAGCTGGCGCCAACCAGGAGCAGGACACCGATCGCGAGGGGTGCCGGCAACGTGCGTCGAGCGCTTCACCTGCCGCATCGCTCGCGCGAGGCTACCCGGGCCGCGGTGGTAGCGTCCGGCCATGCGCGAAGATCTGGAGCTCGTGCTCCGATGCCTGGACCTGACCTGGCTCGCGCTGGACGCCACCCCGGCTCAGATCCGGTCTCTGTGCACCGTCGCGATCCATCCTGGAGCGAACCTGCCGCATGTAGCCGCAGTGTGTGTCTTGGAACCCTTCGTTCCGATGGCCTCCGAGCTCGTGCACGGGTCCGGGGTCCGGGTCGCGTGTGCCACGGCAGGGTTCCCGTCCGGGGTCGCAACCACGCAGGTTCGCCGGCAGGAGATCGAAGCGGCTCTGGCCGCCGGGGCGACCGAGATAGACACGGTTCTGGACCACGCCGCGGTGCTCGAGGGTAAGGAGCCCGAGGTCCTGGACGGGCTCCTGGCCACCCGGGAGGCCTGCGGTGGCGCCGTTATGAAGGTCATCCTCGAGACCGGCGCCTACCCGCTCCTGCCGTTCGTCCGCCGCGCGGCCGAGATCGCCATCGAAGCGGGCGCGGACTTCGTCAAGACCTCGACGGGCGTGGGGTTCCCGGGCGCGACACCGGAGGCGGTCATCGCGATGATGGAGTCCACTTCGGCGGGCGACCGGCCGGTGGGCATCAAGGTGTCCGGTGGGGTGAAGTCGGCGGCCGATGCGCTTGGATATCTGGACCTGGTCACGAGGGCGCTCGGAGATGCCTGGCGCAGCCCCGAGCGGTTCCGGATCGGAGCCTCGGGGTTGGTCCGGGAGCTCGTCACCGCGCTCGGCGAGGCGGGCTGAGCAGGGCCGCTACCGAATCGCCACATCCTGGCGCGCCGCCGCGTGCGCGCCGGCGCTACGATTCCCGGATGCCCCCTTATAAGGAACAAGGGATCGTGCTGCGGTCCATGAAGCTCGGCGAGGCCGACAAGATCGTCACGGTGATGACGCACGGGGCAGGCAAGGTCAGGGGTGTCGCGAAAGGCATCCGCAAGACAACCAGCCGGTTCGGCGCCCGATTGGAGCCGTTCACCCACGTGTCGCTGATGCTGTACCGGGGCCGGGGTTCCCTGGACACGGTCACCCAGGCCGAGATCATCGCCCCGCATGCGAACATCCCGCTGGACCTGTCCCGGTTCGCCGCGGGCGAAACGATGCTGGAAGCGGTCGACAAGGTTGCGCAAGAGCACGAACGGAACTCCCGGCTGACCCTGCTGTTGCTGTCAGGGCTGTGCGCGCTCGACGCCGGGCCGGCCGACCCCTCCGCCGTCGCTGAATCCTTCATGCTGAAGCTGCTCTCACAGTCCGGGTTCCACCCTTCGCTCACCGCGTGCGCGGTGTGCGGCGCCGCCGACCCACAGCTGTTCTCAGCCTCCCTCGGCGGCGCGGTCTGCAACGGCTGCGCGGAATCCGGTGTCGGCCCGGCCTCCCGCGCCGCCCTCGCCTACCTCGCCGAGCTCGCGCAAGTGGACCTGGCCCTGGCAGGAGCGGTCGACGAACGGGACGTGCGGATCCGCAAGGAGTCACGCGGACTTCTGTACGGGTTCGCCGAGTACCACTTCGAGTGGCGGATGAAGTCGGTGCCGATGCTGGTCCGGACGGCGCGATGAGCAGTTACCTCCAGGACATCGATCGATCGCGCGTGCCCGCGCACGTGGCGATCGTCATGGACGGCAACGGGCGGTGGGCGCAGCAGCGCGGATTGCCCCGAACCGACGGCCACGGCGCAGGTGAAGAGGCGCTGGCCGACACCGTCGAGGGCGGGGTCGAAGCGGGGCTCCGCTGGCTGACGGTGTATGCGTTCAGTACCGAGAACTGGCAGCGCCCGCCCGCTGAGGTGCTCTACCTCATGAAGTTCAATCGGAACCTCCTGCGCAAGCGCCGGGATCGGTTCCACGAGCTGAACGTGCGGATCAGGTTCACCGGCCGCCGTGACTGGCGGGTCCCGAGGTCGGTGATGCGGGAGATCCGCGATGCCGAGGACCTCACGCGTGACAACACCGGGATGACGCTCACGATCGCGTTCAACTACGGCGGCCGCGCGGAGATCGTCGATGCGGTGAAGCAGATCATGCGCGAGCACGGGAAGAAGAAGATCCGCATCGAGTCGCTCAGCGACAAGGCCATCACCGAGCGCCTCTACTACCCGGACATGCCCGATCCCGACCTGCTCATCCGAACCAGCGGAGAGCAACGGATCTCGAACTTCCTCCTCTGGGAGGCCGCCTACGCCGAACTGTGGTTCACCCCGGTGCTCTGGCCGGACTTCAGCAGAGAGCATCTGTTCGAGGCCATCCGCGACTACCAGAAGCGTTCGCGACGGTTCGGCGGCCTGGCAGAGGATTGACTACAGCGGCCTGACCAGGCGATAGAGAACCGGAACGCCGATGGTGAGGGGGACTCGCGCGGTCTCCGGCGCAGACGGGATCGCAGGCATCGTGAACACCACCGGACCGCCGGGAGGAGATCGCCGCCGCATGCCCGGCACGTCCGGGGGTGCGGGCATCAGGCGACCCGGACCGCTCGCCAGATGCGCGTGGCACACCAGAGCCCACCCGGAACTGCAACCAGGAGATAGATCGCCAGGTATCCCTTGGACGGGATGTCCCCGACGACCATCGACACGCCGCCGTAGCTGAGCGGGAACCCGATGAGCAGCCCCACGATCAGTCCGAGGGTGAGGAGGATCCGCCCTACCGGACCGAAGCTCGTGGCGCTCGAGCCCCAGCGTGAGAACCGCTGCGGTTCGGTGACCTCTGCGACGGGTGCCGCTTGTGGCCGGAGCCTGGCCTCCAGGCCCGTCACGGTCGTGGGTTCGGCGAGCGGGATCGTCGCGAAACACTGGCCACACCAGGTCACTCCATCGGCGAGTGCACCATCACACGTCGGACACCTACGAGATCCGGCCATATCGGATATATCGACGGCAGCGAGACCAGCCTTGACCAGCGGTTACGAGCGTTCCGCCATGGCCTTCCGGCGGCGTTCCACTGCGGCTTCGATGGCCGCGTCAACGACCACGATCGTCTCGCTGTTGACCCCACTTCGGCGTTCGGGTCGCCAGGTCCACTGCAGAAGGATGGCTGCCAGCGCCGTGTAGCCGATCCCGAGCAGGACCATCAGCCCCTGGAGCGGACGGCCCATGTCGAGCCAGGTCTGCGACCAGGTCACCCCGCAGATCGCCCCCACGGTCAGCAGGAGGCTGACGATGAACTTGCCCGCCAATCCGAAAGAGGCGACCCCGCCCTCGAGGATCGTTCCGGCGCGGGCATCGGGCAGCACCATGACGATCTCAACGCCAGGGCGTCGTCGCTGCGCCTTCCTGGGCTGCAGGCAACGCCCACACCACGCCAGTTCCGCTTGCATGTTCGCGCCGCAGTCTTCACACCGTTCGTCCATCCCGACCTCCCAGCCTGCATGGTATGCCCTCCGATCGACGCATCGGGAAGGGCGAATGGCCGGTTCTCACCTGGTGTTCGCCCTACGCCCAACGGCTGGCCATAGATGGGCCGAACGTGTGGAGGTTCCGTCGCACCACCGGGGCGCCCCACGGGCGCCGGTAGCATGGGGGAACGCCAGCGGCCGCAGCCAGCGACCGGGAAAGGAGCGAACGGCCCGTGGCCGACCTGATCGAGGACATCATCTCCCTCGCGAAACGGCGAGGCATCGCCTTCCAATCATCGGAGATCTACGGCGGATTGCGTTCGAGTTGGGACTACGGTCCGCTCGGCGTTGAGCTTCGCAGGAACATCCGCGCCGCATGGTGGCGCAGCATGGTCCAGCTCAGGGACGACGTCGTGGGCCTTGAAGCGGCCATCATCATGTCGCCGCTCGTGTGGCAGGCAAGCGGCCACGTCGCCGGATTCTCCGACCCGTTGGTCGAGTGCGGGAACTGCCACCGCCGCTTCCGCGCAGATCACCTGGAGGCCAACGATGCCGGAACCCTCGTGTGCCCCTCGTGCGGGTCCACCGCCTTCGGGGACGCAAAGCAGTTCAACCTCATGTTCAAGACCCAGATGGGTCCCGTCGAGGACGAGGGTGGGGTCGCCTACCTTCGCCCCGAGACCGCCCAGGGGATGTTCGTCGACTTCACGGCCGTTCAGACCGTCTCGCGCCGCAAGATCCCGTTCGGGATCGCGCAGATCGGCAAGTCGTTCAGGAACGAGATCACGCCTGGGAACTTCATCTTTCGAACCCGGGAGTTCGAACAGATGGAGATGGAGTTCTTCGTGAAACCGGGAACCGACGACGAGTGGTTCGGCCATTGGAAGGAGCAACGGATGGCCTGGTGTCTGGACGTTGGGTTGGCGAAGGAACGACTGCGCTTCCACGATCACGAACCGGACGAACTGGCCCACTACGCGAAGGTCGCGACCGACATCGAATACGAGTTCCCGTTCGGCTGGTCCGAGCTGGAGGGGATCCACAACCGCACCGATTTCGATCTCGCCGCCCATCAGACGGCAAGTGGGCAAGACCTGTCCTACTTCGACCAGGGATCCGAGGAGCGGTTCCTGCCGTACGTCGTTGAGACGGCCGTCGGGCTGGATCGGATGCTGCTCGCGTGCCTCTGCGATGCCTACCGCGTCGAGGAAGCTCCGACCGCCAAAGGGGAGACGGACAAGCGAACGGTGCTCGGACTTGACCGATCGATCGCGCCGATAAAGGTCGCGGTTCTGCCGCTCTCACGGAAGGACACGCTGGTCCCGGAGGCCAGGCGCATCCACGATCTGGTGAAAACGGAGTGGATGACCCAATACGACGACGCCGGCGCCATCGGTCGTCGCTACCGCCGCCAAGATGAGGTCGGCACGCCGTTCTGCGTGACCGTCGACTTCGACACACCCGAGGATGCGCAGGTCACGGTCCGCGAACGCGACTCGATGGGTCAGGAGCGAGTGCCCGTGGAGAACCTGGTCGGATATCTGAAGGAGCGACTGTGAAGGAGAAGACGACCGGCACGCACCGTGCCAAGGGCGGCTCCGGCATCGGGACGACCATCTACGCCGCGGCGTTCGTGTGCATGCTCGCGGCCGCGGTCATCCTCGGGGTCGCGGTGAAAGGGTTCCTGAAGACGAAGGGAACGCTCTGGCTCTCGGTCGGGTTCTCGGGCCTGGCTATCCTCCTGGCGGTGGGGAGCTTGATCCGCGCCCGGCGCTCGTGACAGCCTGCACGAGGGCCGGCCTGCTCGGCTGGTTGCTCGTGCTCGCCTCGTGCACGGGCAACTCCACACCCGGGCTACCCGTCGGCGCGAGGGCGGGCTCGCCCATCTCGCACGCAACAGCTGTGCCGACCGGTCCGGGCTCGGCGGCGGCGGAGGAGGCCAAGCTCTGCGTCCCCGCGAAGACCACCGGCGCCAGTAAACCGCCGGGTGAGGGGCCCATCCCGCCTGCGATCGAGGATGTGGAGCACCAGGTTGAGGAGGCGCGAGGACTCCGGTACAACCACCCCGTCCAGGTGGAGCAGATCTCGGCTGCGACGATGGCTGCACGCGTGACGAAGTCGTTCCAAGGGCAGTATCCGCCCGCGCTGTACGACCGCAGGACGCGGGCGTGGCGAACGATCGGCGTCATCCCGCCCACCGCCGATATCCGAACCGCGCTGCTCGCGTTCGGCTCGGGGCAGGTGGTTGGCTACTACGATCCTGCGTCCGGCGCGCTCGTGATCATCTCCGACTCCGACCCCACGCTCACGGTCTCCGAGCACTATGTGCTGGCGCACGAACTCACCCATGCCATCGACGACCAGCATTTCGGGTTGTCGCGGCTGGACCCCTTGATCAAGAACTGTCAGGACGAGCGCTTCGCCGCCGCGGTCGCCGCCGTCGAGGGCAACGCGCAATACTTCGCGAGGCAGGTGATCTTGGCCCATCCCTCCACCGACGGTGTGGGAGACACGGGGGGCGGCCTTCCCGCGGGCGTGCCCCCGTTCATCAGCGACCTCGAATTGTGGTCCTACACCGCGGGCGAGCGGTTCATCACCGCCATCGAGTCGTCCGGGGGAACGAAAGCCATCAACCGCGTGCTGATCAACCTGCCGGTGTCCACCGAGCAGATCA
>JBDTXD010000062.1:0-8004 GCA_040006375.1 Actinomycetota bacterium | reverse complement strand
CGGCGGCGGGTGGCCACTGCTGAGGCAACGGCAGAAGCTTCAGATCCTCCTGCACGAGTGGTATCACGTGGTGCAGTTCCCGTTCCGCACCTGTTCCCAGTACGCGTCAAGATGCCCGGTCCCTACGGTCCACATCCCCGACTGGTTCATCGAAGGGACGGCCGAGTACGAATCCGTCCGCGCCGCGGCGACGCTCGGCAAAGCGCCGTTCCGGGCCGAGCGGGCGAAGCGCCTGGCCATCGCCGTCTTCGAGACCTCGGAAGCCTTGCAGCGCATGCGCGATCTCGACACATACGCGCAGTACACCGTGGCCTTCGGCGCGGTGGACTATCTCATCTCCAAGTCGAGTGAACAGGCCTTGCGGGCGTTCTGGCCACAGATCGCGGACACCGGGAACTTCACCAAGGCGTTCACGACCGCGTTCGAGATGACGCTCGGCGAGTTCTACCGCGGGTTCTCCCGGTACCGCGCGCACGGATACCGCTAGCCGCCCGGACCCAGGCGGTGAACCCGCCCGGCTTCCCGTTCGTATAGCTACCGAGTAGCGTGCTGAGGATGCGATCGAAGGAGACGGAGTCGGACGGTGCCCTGGTGCGGGCGTTCGTTGCGCGCGACCAGCGCGCAGCGGACGAGCTCTACGGCCGGTTCGCCTCGCGGATCTACGGATTGGGGATCGTGATGCTCGGGGGCGACGCAGCGGCACAGGATCTGGTGCAGGATACGTTCGTCAAGCTCTGGCGCTCCGCAGGTTCGTTCGACGCCGACCGCGGGAAGCTCGAGACGTGGGTGCTGTTGGTCGCGCGATCCCTGGCCATCGACTCGCTCCGTCGGCGTGTGCTGGAATCCAGGTCCTTGGAGAAGATCGGCGAACCCGAGGACCTGGAACTGAGTCCGGGTCCCGAGCACCTGGCGACGACGGCCGACATGGCCGGGCGGGCGAGGAAAGCGATGGCGGCGCTCAGTCCGGAACAGCGCGCGGCGTTGGAGCTCGCCTACTTCGGAGGACGGACCAGCGGCGAGGTGGCCGAGATCGAAGGGATACCGGTGGGGACGGCGAAGACGAGGATCCGCACCGCGCTCCTGCGCCTGCGTGAGGCCTTGGGACAGGAGCTCCTCGATGACGTGTGACGACGTTCGGGAGCGGCTGGCCGATCATCTCCTCGCGACGCTGGATGAGGCGGATACAGAGGCGATGGCTGCGCATCTGCGTGGATGCGCCGCGTGCCGCGCCGACGCGGCGGCGCTCGCCGACGGGCTCGCCGCGTTCGCAAGTGCGTCACACGATCGGGCAGCTCCTGAGGAACTCGCCGATCGCGTGAGGGAGGTCCTCCGCGCCGAGTGGACCGCCGTTCCATCCATCGAAGGCCGTAGCCGCCTCGGCGCGCCCTGGTTGGCTGCCGCGGCTGCGGTGATCGCCGTGGCCCTCTCACTGGGCTGGGGGCTGAATGAGCGGCACAACGCGGGCGTTGCGGCGGAGCAGGGCGCCAGCTACACGAACCTCCTCCACACCTTGGGCGGCAAGGAATTCCGTGCTGGCAGGCTGGTGCCGGCCGCCGGCCGCGCTGTGGAAGGGAGCGTGGTGGTCTACGACTCGCACGAGGACCAGTCTTGGGCTGCGGTGTTCGTCCGGGCCCCCGGATCGGCGGGCAGGACCACCGCGACGCTTGACGCGCAGGACGGACGTACCATCCAGATCTCGCGGCTCAAGATCCAGCCGGACGGGGACGGTTCATCATGGATCGTGACATCCGCAGACCTCACATCGTTCGACCACCTCACCATCATCGACGCGAGCGGCGCGGTGCTCGCGACCGCCGAGATCCGCGCGGCCTGAGAATGGGGCGGGCTAGCGCGTCACCTCGAGCCGGCGGACCAGCCTGGGCACGGCGCCGAACCGATACTTGTACTGATAGTCGCCTTTCAACAGGTCGAAGGCCCCGCATCCCGACTCCACCGCCAAGCGGATGTCCTCCCCGACGAGCACCATCCCGGGCGCCAGGTTCCCCCACTTGCGGTCGAACGCGGAGTTGTAGAGCGAGAAGGTCCTGCCGAACCGGAAGCCGATGGTCCCGGCGGCCAGTTCGCCGGATACCTCGATGAACGTGAGCGTGAAGATTTCCGGGGGCAGGAACGCCTCCCCCAAACGGCGGAAGAAGATCTCCATCCCCGGCTGCATGAAGACGCCCTTCGGCCCTTCGCTCATCCGATGGAGCTCCACGAACCTGTCCAGCAGTGGGTTCAGTGTTCCCGCCGTCGCCGTCTCGATCCGGAAGGGTCCGGTCTCGCTCTCGAGCTTCTTCGCTTTCCGCTTGATCTCGTGCCGAAGCTTGGCGGGCAGCGCCTCCAGGTAGCCCTCCCACGTTGGCGCTAGCTGCAGGAACGGCGCGGTCCCGTTCTGATCCTCGGTCTCTACGACACCGAGTCCCTGGGACGCGGCACCTTCGGCGAGGAGCGGAAGCCAGGGGTTGTCCGCGGCGAGCCCGCGCAGGTCCGCAGTTCGCCAATCTTCACGAGCGACCAACCCCGCCCACAGTTCCTTCGCCACCGCCCCGCGGCGCTCCGGGATGCCCACCGGCCCCATGTAGTCGGTGACCTCCGTGCCACCGAGGAACCGCAAGGTGTCGTCGATGCGTTCGAACGCCACCGCGCCGGTCTGGGTCCCGTCGTCCTCCTCCGCGAACGCCAGGAGGAGGTGCTCCGGCTGTTCACCGAACTCCTCCCAGTACAACTTCAGGTACATGGGTGTGTGGAAGAACGTGCCGACGGGATCTGCTTCCACGAGTTCGGCCCATCCACGACGCTGGAAGTCCCGTCCGTCCTCGCTGAAGGTGATCCGCATGAGGCTGGATGCTACCGGGTGACGTCTGACAGGGTGCGGGCAAAGGGGCGCCTCACCAGCTACCGCCGCCGCCCCCGCCCATGCCACCGCCGCTGAAGCCGCCGCCCCCGCCCAACCCACTCGATCCGCTCGAGGCCGGCGTCGAGGAGATGGTCCCGCCCGTCGAGACGGCGAACCCATCCAGCGCGTGTCCGAGCTCCAGGTAGGTGAACGGCTGCTGGCCCACATACCAGCCGGTGTCGGCGGGAAGGCCCAGAGCTTCGAAGGTCTTCGCCCACTTCTCCGTGACACCGAAGACCACCGCGTAGGGCAGGAACGTGGTGAACACATTCTCCTGCTCGGCCCACTTCGCCGTGTATTCCTCGCACCTCTCGATCACCGTTCGGAATCCGCGGACGCGGCGGAGCATCGCCGTTCCCGTCGCGCTGCGCGCGGGCATGAATCTTCCGCCGAACGACACCACGACGCCAGAGACGATCACCGCAACTCCGACGAGCCCGAGGTGGGTGAATCTCGCGAGCACGAACGTCAGGACGCACCCGATCGCGACGACGAGCCATCCCAGGGCGTGCCAGGTCGCTCGGATCTTGTCGGGACGCACGAGGAACCATCTCCGCTTCATGGCGTCCACATAGAGCTTCTCCTCCACGTCCTTGAGTTTCGACGCGAACCGCGTGCGGAGCGACGAGAGGGTCACCTGCTCGGCTCCGTCGAACAGCCCGCCGTAGAGACGCGTTTCATATGGTTGCAGCGCCTCCTCGTTCCCCGGCAGCCGGACCAAGTTCCAGTCGGTCTTGCCGAACAGGCCGTGATGGGGGATCTCCTCGATCCGCAGGAAGCCGCGCACCGCGAGGTCGACGATCGTGGCGGTCACGTCCAAGGTGTTCGCCTGGCCGTCGATGAGGGTCCCCATCTGGCCCGGACGCAGACCCTCTGGGGGCGCGAACTCGACAGGCGCCGAGGCATCCGCCTGACCCAGCGGCACCGGCCGGTCCCCGGCCGTGCCCCCCAGTACTGTGTCCACATCCGATCCGATGAACACCCGGTCGCGACCCCGTCGCCACGCCAGCAACGAGAACCCTCCAACGAGCAGGATGAGCACGCCACCGGCGAGGCCCGCTGGACCGGGCGAGGCGCTGAACGCCCGCGCGAACGTCCATCGTTCCCGCTTCAGGACCGTGGCGGGGACGGTTCCCTTCGGCATGGAGATGACGCCGGTGAGCCCCTGGTAGGGGAAGAGGCTATCGGCGCTGAACGTCGCGCTTGGGTCACCGTCGTGATGGCGGATACGGTCGCATGAGAGTTGGGACCCAGCCGGTCCCTGATAACAGGCGACCTTCTGGATCTGCGGAGCGATGATGGTGAGGCGGGCATCGGAGATGAGGACGGACCAGTTCGGCCCCACGGCGTTCCAGTAGAGCTCCGCATGGTCCGGGAAGCCGTTGATGGCCCCGCGGACCACGTAGCGGATGGTGTAGATGTGCGGGCCGGTGACCGTGGCGTCCGCGTCGCCGATCTTGATGGTAGTGACCCCGTCACTGGTACTGACCTTGAACGCCGACGAGGCTCCCCCCGTCGCGTCGACGCTGACGTCCTCGATCGGCGTGACCCGGTCGAACGTGTCGTCCAATCGGAATGCCGTTGGGATGTCCCGGAAGATCCCGTGATGGGGGGTTCCCCCGAAGTCGTACGCGATCTCTTCGGTGACGTCGAGCGTGCCGTCGGGCTGCACTCGCACGGTCTCGTGATAGCTGCTGATCTGTTCGCCGATCTGCGCCCGGGCCGCGGGTGCGAGCCACAGGGCCCCCATGACGAGCATGATCGCGGCCGGCCACCGATGGACGCCGCGGGGATGCCTGTACACCGCCGGGGCGCGGATGTCCTCAGCCCACCGTGTGGGGCTGGGCGCCGCTCGCCTCGCCCGCGCCGTTCAACGCATCCTGAAGCACGTCCCAGGCAAGGACCGCGCACTTGATGCGGATCGGGTACTTCACAACCCCTTTGAGCGCTACAAGGTCGCCGAACGCCTCTTCGGACGGATCGACCTCGCCCGCCATCATCCCCCGGAAGTCCGTGGCCATCTGCTGCGCCTGCCCGACGGTCTTGCCGGCGACTGCCTCCGTCATCATCGACGCGCTCGACTGGCTGATCGAACATCCGGCGCCCTGGAAGGTGACCTCACGCACGTTCTCACCGTCGACCTTGGCGAACACGGTGATCTCGTCCCCGCAGAGGGGGTTGTTCGCCGTGCAGGCGAAGGTGGCGCCCTGGAGCTCGCGCTTGTTCCGAGGGCTCTTGTAGTGATCCAGGATCACTTCTTTGTAGATGTCGTCCAGCGCCACGCTGCCTCCTCGGGGTCCCGGCGGTCAGAAGGTGAAGATACCGTCAGCTCGGGCCAATGCCTGCACCAGAGCGTCGACCTCTTCCTTCGTGTTGTAGATGTAGAACGACGCCCGCGCGGTGGCGGGAACCCCGTAGCGCCGCATCACCAGCTGCGCGCAGTGGTGTCCCGCGCGGATCGCGACGCCTTCCTCGTTCAGGATGGTGGCCAGATCGTGCGGGTGCACCTCCTTGAACCAGAAGCTGACGGCGCCACCGCGCTCCTCTGCGCTCATCGGGCCGAAGATCTGCGCGCCTGCCGCCTCCAGGCGCTCGAGTGCGTAGGCGGTGATATCCAGCTCGTGGGCTCGGACCGCGTCCATCCCCAGCGCGTTGAGGTAGTCGATGGCAGCGCCAAGGCCGACCTGCTGGGCGATCTGCATGGTCCCGGCCTCGAACTTGTACGGCACGGTGTTCCATGTAGCGTGGTCGTGGAAGACCTCGCGGATCATCTCTCCCCCGCCGAACATCGGGTCCATGCGTTCGAGGATCTCGGGCTTGGCATAGAGCCCGCCGCTTGCCGTAGGACCGAGCATCTTGTGGCCACTGATCGCAAGGAAGTCGGCGTCAAGCGCCTCAACGTCCACGGCCAGATGCGGCACCATCTGCGCGCCGTCGACCGCGACCAACGAGCCGACGGCGTGCGCGGCTTCGATCAACAAGGTGAGCGGGGTGATCGTGCCGAGCGCGTTCGACATACCGGTGACGGAGAACAGCTTCGTGCGCTCGGTGAGCAGCGACTCCAGTTCGGTGAGGTCGAGGTGGCCGTCGTCGGTCAGCGGGATGTATCGAAGGGTTGCGCCGGTCGCCGCGGTCGCCATCTGCCAGGGCACGATGTTCGAGTGATGCTCCATCTCGGTGATGAGCACCTCGTCGCCCGGCTTGAGGAACTTCCGCGCCCATCCGTGGGCGATGAGGTTCATCGACTCCGTGGCCCCTCGCGTGAAGACGACGCTCTCCGGCGTGGACGAGCCGACGAACGCCGCGAGTTTCGCCCGAGCTCCTTCGAACAGCTCCGTCGCCTCCTCCCCCAGCATGTACAGCCCGCGATGCGCGTTCGCGTTGTGGAACCGGTAGAAGTCGGCTTCCGCATCGATCACCTGGTTGGGACGCTGGCTGGTGGCCGCATTGTCCAGGTAGACCAGCGGCTTGTCGCCGACCTTCCGGGTAAGGATCGGGAAGTCGGCGCGAACGGTCTGCACGTCGAAAGTGGTCACGGCCTCCACCTTAGGCCTGCATGGTCGCATCGGCCGCCGCGTCGGCCTCCAGGCCGAGTTCGGCCCGGATCCCCTCGTACCCTTTGGCCTCGAGCTCCAAGGCGAGCTCGGGACCGGCGGTCTTGACTATCCGGCCCTGCATCATCACGTGGACCACGTCGGGGGCGATGTAGTTCAGCATCCGCTGGTAGTGGGTGATGAGGAGCACGCCCAGCTCGGGGCCGACCAGCTCGTTGACGCCCTCGGCCACGAGCTTCAGCGAATCGATGTCCAAGCCCGAGTCGGTTTCATCCAAGATCGCGATCTGCGGTTCGAGGACCGCAAGCTGGAGGATCTCGTTCCGCTTCTTCTCTCCCCCGCTGAACCCTTGGTTCACGTACCGGTTCACCATCGCGTCTTCGATGTTGAGCTTCTCCATCTGGGCCTTCATGTGCTTACGGAAGACCAGCGCGCTCACCGGCTGACCCTTGATGGCCGAGTACGCGGTGCGGAGGAAGTTGACCACGGACACGCCGGGGACCTCCGTCGGGTACTGCATCGCCAGGAAGAGACCACGCTTCGCGCGCTCGTCGGGCGGGAGCTTCGTGATGTCCTCGCCTTTGAAGACCACTGAACCTGCGGTGACCGTGTACCCCGGCCGGCCCATGATCACGTTCGACAGGGTTGATTTGCCGGACCCGTTCGGGCCCATGATGGCGTGGGTCTCACCCTGTTTGACCACCAGGTCGATGCCGCGAAGGATCTCCTTGCCCTCCACCTGCGCGTGCAGCTCTCGAACCTCGAGCGTCGCGGGACCGTTGCCGTTCTCAGTCATCTCACACCTCGATCAGGACGTCGTCGTTGCTGATGGTCACGGGATAGGTGGCTACTGGTGCAACCGCTGGAAGTGAGCGTGGCTTCCCGCTGTCCAGGTCGAACGTCGATCCGTGCTTGGGACATTCGATGGTGCAGAGATCGATGTCGACCTCGCCCTCGTCCAGCCATGCATGTTCGTGGGAACACACGGCGTCGACGGCGCGGAACCCTTCGTCTCCGAGGTTCGCGACGGCGATCCACTGCCCGTCGATCTCGAACCGCCGTGCCTCCCCGGCCGGGATCTCCTGGACCGAGCACACCCGGTTCATCGGATCCCCGCTTCGAGCTCTTCCTGGATGGCGAGCTCCGCGTTGGTCCGAACCTGTTCGATCTGCACACGGTCCAGCACCTCCTGGAAGAAGCCCGTCACGATCAGCCGCTCGGCTTCCTCGCGGGGGATGCCGCGGCTCGTGAGGTAGAACACGGTGTCTTCGTCCACGGGCCCGACGCTCGCTGCATGGCCGCACCGCACGTCGTTCGCCTCGATCTCAAGGTTCGGGATGGCGTCGGCCTTGGCGTGCTCGGACAAGACGATATTCCGGCTGGTCTGCATCGCGTTGGTCTTCTGCGCGTCCGGACGAACGTGCACCCAGCCGCTGTAGACCGCGCGGCTGTGGTCGCGGAGCGCGCCCTTGTAGAGGAGGTCGGACGTGCAGTTCGGCGCCACGTGATCCTGGATGGAGCGGTGGTCGAAATGCTGGTCGCCGTCGGCGA
>JBDTXD010000061.1:0-8018 GCA_040006375.1 Actinomycetota bacterium | reverse complement strand
GGCGATGGCGCGGCGGGTCGGCATCCGGGAAGCATGCCACGCGTCGGGCCATACTGGCTGCATGCTGGGCCCGGTGCGCGTGGATCGATCGGTGACCATCCCCGAACGCGAGTTGCGGTGGCGCTTCAGCCGGTCCTCCGGCCCCGGAGGCCAGTCGGTCAACACGGCCGATTCCCGGGTCGAACTCAGCCTGGACCTGCGGACGACCACCGGGATGGGACCGGTGGTCCGTGCGCGGGCGCTCGAACGGCTTGCCGATCGCCTTGTCGATGGGGTCCTGACGGTGCGCGCATCGGAGGAACGCTCGCAGCTGCGGAACCGCGAGATCGCGCACAAGCGGCTCGGGGAGATCCTGGCCGACGCCGCCGCGCCGCCCCCGCCCCGGCGCCGGCCGACCAAGGCGACGCGGGGCGCGGTGGAGCGGCGTCTCGCCGACAAGAAGCGCCGCGCCCGGACGAAGAAGCTGCGAGGCCCGGACGAGGATTGAGTGTCCCCCGAATGGCCCGGACTGCCTCGGCTGAAGGGCGTAGCCCTCCATCGACGTGGCATCGGTACCCTCTGATCGTCCAGGATCGCCGCACCCTTCGTTCAACGGCACCGTGCTGGTTCGGGATCGCGCGTCACGCAGCCTCGACCTGAAGGTGGTCATCAAGACCCAGGAAATCGACCCAGAACGTGAACCTCGGAGTAGTTCGCCAACTGTGGGCCGAACGGCCTAGGCTGACGTTGGCACAGCGCGGATTCCGCGCCATCCTTGCCGTCCGGCCGTCGACCCCTAGGAGCATTGATGCGCTCTCTACGATTCCCCCGCTGCCTCGTGCCACTGCTCGCCCTGAGCACCGGTGTCGGGCTCATGGTCCTGCCGCCGACCGCGGCATTCGCTGACTCGACCATCACCTCGTCCGGACCGCTCACCACCATCTTCACGTCGACTGACCTGAACTGCCAGGTCCAGGGCTCTGGGGATGGCGGGGGAGAGTTCTTCAACGGCGGATATGCCAGCCCCGCATGCGGAACCTTCATCGCTACCGGAAGTCAACTGTACGGCCCCGCCTCGGTGTCGGCGGGTCCGGTGAGCACCCCGTACCAGCCGGTGAGTCAGACAGGACCGACCGGAACCGGAACGTCCGGGGATCCGTTCGTCGTGGTGACGGTGGTGGATCTTCCTTCGACCAGCATCGAGGTCACCCAGACAGACACCTATGTCATGGGCGACAACTTCTACACGACCGGCGTGCAGCTCACGAACACCGACAGTGAGAGTTCCGCTATCGGCACCATCTACCGGGCCGGGGACTGCTACCTCGGGGGCAACGACACCGGATACGGGCGCTACGACTCGGGCAGCGGCGCGATCGCGTGCACCGCCGGAACCGGTCTCGATGCCCGGCTCCTCCAGTGGACTCCCACCACCGCGGGCAGCCACTACACCGAGAACTACTACAGCACCGTGTGGGACCAGGTCTCGCCGGTGGGAAACAACTTCGACGATAGTTGCGCGTGCGCGTCCTTCATGGACAACGGATCCGGCCTCAGCTGGAGTTTCGACATCCCAGCAGACGGTTCCGACACGTTCTCGCAAACCCTTACCGTGACGAGCAGCTGCACCGCCTCTGCACCCGGTGCCCCCGTCAACGTGCACGCCTTCCCCGGCAACGCGAGCGCGGCCGTCTCCTGGGATGCACCGGATGGGGACGGCGGTGCACCGATCGAGTCCTACACCGTGAACATCTACGACGAATCCGGTGGTGGCGGTGGGTTCGCGCCCATCCACGCCGACTCGGTCCAGACCCCCGACACGAGCGTGCAGATCACCGGCTTGAACAACGGCGACACCTACCATTTCACGGTCCAGGCCACGAACTGCGCCGGGACGAGCAACGAATCAGATCCTTCTGAGTCGGTGACGCCGACCGCGGATTCCTCCGCTCAGCCGATCGACGACAACAACCTGACGCAGAAGACCGGCGACACCGCGACGCCGACCGCATCTGACACCACCATCGGGGTCCAGACGTTCCCACCGGGCACGACCGGCATCGGGACGCTCGAAGAACTCGATCCGAACGGCGGCGGGCTCGCCGCCCACGGAGCGGCCCCCCTCAGCCAGTTCTGCTCCGGCGGGACGCCCTGTATCGGAAACATCCTGGAAGCCAGGCTCCACAACGGAAGCCTCGGAACCCCCGCGGGGGGCGGGCTGCCCTTCTACACGATCAAGCTCTACTTGGACAAGACCTTGGTGAAACACCTTGGGACGAACGTACGCGTGTGGTACGACGGGAACCTGGCTGATGACGGCGACACGAGTGACCCGACGCCTCCCAGCTTGCTGGTGGCATGCAGCCGGCCGTTCACCGGCGGGGCGTGCTACCTCAAGATCTCCCGTGTGCGGACCTACGATCTCAAGATCGTGGTGAAGACGCAGGACATCGACCCCAGGCTCTCAACTTCGAAGTAGGTCGGACCCAGCTCCGGGGATGTCGAGAACGGCGGCCACGGGGGGGATGACGGTGGCGTCGGGAAGTAGCGTGAGTTCGGCCGGGATGGCGGTGTCCGGTACCTCTGGCACAGAGGTCACGCCGAGTTCGGTCATGATGCGTCGCGCTTCCAGGGCGTACTCGTCGTCCACGGTTCTGCCCTCCAGACGGTCGAGCTGTCCGATCGCCCGGAGGGTGAGGGCTACCTCGTAGGGCGCCTCGCGGGCACGGCCAACCGCGAGCGAGACGTCTAGCGCGATCCGGGCGTCCTCCGTCCGTCCGAGCTGCATCAGCGCCCACCCGCGAACCCGTTGCAGCAGCGGTGTCTGGCCGCTGACCCCTTCCTGTGCCTCAGCCTTCACGAGCGCCGTGCCCACGCGTTCGAGCGCAGCCTCGGCCAGCCCGCAGAACACCAGGCATTCCGCGATCCGCCCCTCCGCATCCATCACGTCGGTTTGGCTGCCCACCTGCACGAACACCTCGTGCGCGCGGATCAGGCGTTCCATCGCCTCGTCGGCCCGTCCCGCCCGGCTCGCCAACCGCCCGAGCAAGCTTTCGGCGAAGGCCACGCCCGCGCGGTCACCCGCGGCGCGCCACACGCGCATGGCGTCGCGCAGGAGCGGATCGGCTTCCTCCAAACGCCCTTGATCCGAGAGGATCTCGCCCACGTTGCAGGTTCCGTACGCCGCGTTGACAGGGTCACCCGTCCGTTCGCGCGCGTCGCGGCCGCGTTCGTAGAGCGCGACGGCGTCGTCCCAATGTCCGTCGAAGTATTCGAACGCGCCCAGGTTGTTGAGCACTACGGCCTGGCCGGCGGGATCGTTCTTCTCGGTGTAGATCTCCAGGGCGCGGCGCGAGTTCGCGTAGCCCTCGGCGCGCCCCTCCAGCACCAATGCCCAATCCAGGATGGCGTAGGCGTGGGCCAGGGTCTCCAGGTCCTGGGAGGCGCCGGGTTCATCGATGGCGCGTTCGCACCAGGTGATGGCGTCCCGGCCGCGGCCTTGCGCCACCTTGATGGACGCGTAGAACACGGCGAGCTTTGCCCGCTGACGGCTCGGATCCACGCCGTCCATACCCGCCAGGGTGTTCCGCCCGCGCGCGAGCAGCCGGAGGGCATCGGAGTAGCGGCCCAGGCGCTCGGGGATCTTCGCCTGCTTCAGCAGGATGCGCGCCTCGGCGATGGGGTCATCGCGCAGGAGCTTGCGCCCACCACGGAACGCCTCGCGCGCGCGGACGAACTCACCCATGCGGACCAGCACGTCTCCGAGGGACTCGCGGACCTGCGCCAGCTGACGCTCCTCGATGTCGGAGAGCTTGCGGGCGGACTCCAGCGCCCGTTCGTAGAACTCGGCCGCCTGTCCGTTCGCGAAATGGTCCCGCGCGCGGTCGCCGGAGATCAGCGAGTACCTCCACGCGTCCGGGAACCGCTGGGCGTTGAAGTAGTGGAGGGAGAGCAGCTCAGCCGCGTCGGCAGCGTCCGGTGCCCCGCTCTCGATGAGCTCAGCCGCGCGCCCGTGGAGATCGCGGCGCCGCCGGTACGGCAGCCCCTCGAACGCCGCATCGCGCATGAGCGCGTGCCGGAATCGCCATTCGCCGGGGGCGGGCGCCTCCAAGAAGTCGGCGAGCGCCTTCCACTCCGCGGCGGTCGGCACCGCGCCGTCGGGCTCCAGCAGCTGTTCGACGAGGTCCTGCTCGAACGCGACACCTAGGACCGATACCGTGCGGAGCAGGCTGCGCGCGGCGGGGGAGAGCCGGTCGATCTGCGCCGTTACCACGGCCTCCACCGAATCCGGGAGCGAATCCACGCCCCTCGCCCGCGCCACGTGGACCAGCTCCTCCAGGAACAGCGGGTTCCCGGCCGAGCGCTCCGCGAGCATCTCGTTCTCGCGGGGCAGGAACGGGTCGTCCTCGGTGGCGACCCGGATCATGCGGAGCGTATCGGCCTCGTCCAGGGGCTGCGCCATGATCGTGTGCACCGCGTCATCCTCGGGCGCGACGAACCCGGTCGCCTCGTCCCGTCGCGTCAGGCAGATCAACCAGGGCGCGTCGGCCAGCTGTTCGGACACCAGGCGCGTCAGGAGGTCGCGGGAGAGTTCGTCCATCCAGTGCGCGTCCTCGATGGTGATGACCGCGGGTTCGGTCAGAACGGCCGCTAGGAACGAACCCACCGCTCGCTCCAGTTGGTCCTTCCGGAAGGATTCGTCCAACTGCTGGACCTCCGGGGTGGCCGGGAGCTCCGCGCCGGCCACCGTGGCGATGAGCGGGAGCCACGGCTCCAGGACCGGGGCGCGCTCGACCACGGTCCCCCGCAGGTGCTCCAGGGTCACCGCGTCGTCGGCGTCGTCGGGCAGGCCTATCGCTTCCCGGAGTAGATCGTGGAAGAGGAGATAGGGGACCGTGGCGCCATACAGCTCGCAGGCAGCGTCCAGCCGAACGAACCCATCGGACCGTGCCTGGAGCTCGCGGAGCAGCCGGGTCTTGCCGATGCCGGGCGGACCGACGATCTCGACGATCCGTCCCTCGCCGGTCCGCGCCAGCGCGAGACCGTCGTCCAACTCGCGCAGCTCCCTCTCGCGCCCGATCAACGGGAGGTCTTCTCGAAGCCGTTCGCGGCGAACGCGCGAGACCTGCCCCACCGCGAACGCCGTGATCGGCGCGGCCTTACCCTTCACCATGAAGGGGGGGAGCGGCTCGGTCTGGAAGCTGACGGTCGAGGCCTCGAGCACCCCAGAGGTTGCGATGATCTGCCCGGGCTGCGCCTTCGCCATCAGCCGCGCCGCGAGGTTCACGGCGTCGCCCATGATCGTGTACGTGCGCCGGTACGACGGACCGATGTTCCCCGCGAACACCGGTCCCAGGTTGAGCCCCAGCCGAACGTGCAGCCGCCGGGACTTGTCGGCGACTTCCCGCAGGGTGAGGAGGAGCCGTTCGCCGTCGTCACCGGCAGCCATCGGCGCGCCGGCCACCAGGATGATCTTGCCGCCGTCACGATCGACGTCGGTACCCAGGAACGTCACCTCGTTGCGGTCCGCGGCGCCCTGCACGTCCCGGATCAGTTCGTCCAGGGCCAACGCAGCGGACATCGGCCCTCCCTCGGCTACCAGCGCGTCCGTGCCGTCGTAATGGAGGAAGGCGATGGCCACTTTCCGGTGTTCGGGTTCGACGGCACCGGATTGTAGGTAGTCGCGGATGGCGAGTGGGATCCCCTGCGAGAGGTCGACGCCGTCCAGGTCGGTCTGCGGGATGACCGGGTCCGATGCGATACCGCCGGGTCCTCTGCGTAGGAGGAACCCTGTCTCCTTCCACGCGCCGATTGACGTCTCGGGAAGGAACCGTGCGGTCGAAGGGCTCACCATGACCTCGCCCGCCGAGGCGGTTCCCTCCATGAGCACGGTCTCGCTGGCGGCGGGTCCGGCGATCATGAACTCGCGGTGCGACCCACCGACGAGGAAGAAGTTGAACCGTCCGCTGTGCACGCCGACGGACATCCGGAGCCTGATCTGTCCGGCGGAGCTCTCTATGGACCCGATCTCACGGAGTTTGCGCCGCATCCCGTCGGCCGCCCGCACCGCTCGCAGCGGATGCTGGTCCCCGGAGAAGAAGAGCAGGAGCGCGTCCCCGCCGAACTTCAGGAGCCCGCCGCCCTCGGCGTAGGCCAGGGCCAGCAGCCGGGCGAACACGGACCCCAGGACGTCGGTGACCTCCTCGGCCCCAACCTTGCCTTTCTTGGCCAGCCGTTCGGACATCTTGGTGAATCCCGAGATGTCGACGAAGACCACCGAGCCGTCGATCTCGCGCGCGATGCGATCGGGCTCGTCGGCCAGCCACCTGATCAGCAGTTGCGGCAGGTATGGCCGCAGCATGGCGGACGAGGCCTGTTCTGGCATGGCGCAAGTCTAGCTACCGATCCGGTCCACCTGACACCGACGAATGGCTGAACACGCTGGGCAAATGGGCCGTTCGAGTCCCCGAAACGCACCACAGCCGGGGGTCTGGTGGCCCCGGCTGTGGTGAGCTGGAAAGCGGTACTGGCAGTTAGGTGACGCTTCGGCTGTTGTTGGTGACGCTGGCGTACAGGAAGACCAGCACCACGGCGACGATGATCGAGCCGATCCACGCGATCCCCGAGTTGTGCGGGAAGATCGCGTTCCACAGGATCCCGCCGATGATCGCGGCGACCACGCCGATGATCATGGTGGCGAGCAGTCCCATCGACTGGCGGCCCGGTACCAGGAGCCGTGCGATGGCTCCGATGATAAGCCCGGCAACGATGTAGATCAGGATGTCGCCGAATCCGATGTCCATGGCAAGCATGTTGCATCCCCTTCCGTTCGGCGGTCGGTTCACCGCGTCGGGGAGTTCATTCCCGGGGTGGGGCAGGGGTAAACCAGTAGGGAGTTCGGCTTCCTCTCAAGCCGCGCCCGGCGTCGGCGCCGCACCAACCACCCGGCGACCCCGACCACAAGAACCCCCGCGATTACCTCGAGGGCTAACAACGCCGTTCGCTTCGAGGCCGGACGAAGCGCCGTCCCAGCCGCGACCACGCACGACTCCTTCACCCCGGCGGGGAAGGTGTTGCCGGTCGCTGCGAACCGCCCGAGCCGTCGATCTGGAACATACAGCCGCTCGTGGGGCCGGTGAGCGTGTTGCCGCTCGCGCTCCCCGAGAAATGCACGATGTAGGCAGGGGAGAGGAACCGGTTCCCGGTCACCGTCATCGGGCCGCGCTGCGACTTGTTCCCGGCGCTGATGAACAGCGGCGACTCGCCCGTCTGTGCGTTGCCGGTGATGGTCACGTCCGAAGTGATCATGCTGGCGCCGTGCGCGGCGATCTCCGACACGCCCGATGCGCCGAGATGGTTCCCACTGACCGTGATGTTGCGGAGGTACCCGTTCTTGCGCGGCTCCAGGTCGATCGCCGAGTGGGCGATCCGCTCGATGGTCGCGCCCTGGATGGTGAGGCCGTCAACCGCGTTCGCGGATATCCCTTGGCGACCGGCGCCGCTGCAGACGAACGGCTGCTCGGGTTTGGTGCCGATCCAGATGTTCGTGTCGGGCGTGTTCTGGGAGAAGGCGTTCACGTCCAGGTCGATGCAGTCGCCGCCGACGTTCTGGATGGTCATGCCGGTCACCGTGATCTCCGAATCGCCGTGCAGGCGGAGGCCGCTGTCGTGTTCGTTGGCGGGGTTGTAGGTGGGCGCGTCCGTGGTTGGCCCGCCGCCGCTGATGGTGCCGTTCTCCAGCGTCATGTGGTCCACACCGTCCATCGCGACGACGGGCCCGTTGCAGTCCCGGTTGGGGGTGCACTCGGGCTCGGTGGTTCGGAAGATGGTGGCGCCGTTGAGGTCGTAGGTCGCGTCGGCCCGCGATGTCTGGCCGGGTGGTGGGTAGCCGAGGTTCAGGGTGAGCGCGACCATGCACTCCCCGTCCGACGGGAACCGCACGGTCGAGCCATTCTGGACCTGCGCGAGGAAGGATTCCAGCGCCGGGGCGGAGTCGGTGGTCGCGCTGCAATCCTCGGCCGGCACATCTACCACTCCGA
>JBDTXD010000060.1:0-8043 GCA_040006375.1 Actinomycetota bacterium | reverse complement strand
GGAGTTTGGCTTTCCCGTGGGGGCTCTCACGTTGCTGGACGAAGTCGGTCTCGACATTGCGGGAAAGTCGGGCGCGATTCTCGCCAGCGCTTTTGGCGTACGCATGCAGCCATCAGTCACACTGCAGCGTGTCATTGACAGCGGTCGCCTTGGTCGCAAATCAAAAAAAGGTTTTTACAGTTACGATGAGGATGGCGAAAGGCAGCCGGGCCGGAGATGGACCCTCGACAACGTGAACCTGCACATCGAACCAGGACAGCTGGCCGCCCTGGTCGGCCCCAGTGGAGCCGGCAAGACGACGATCACCTATCTCGTGCCTCGCCTCTACGACGTGCAGGAGGGGGCCGTCCGCATCGACGGCCGCGACGTCCGCGACGTCAAGCTGGAGTCCATCGGGGACGTGATCGGGGTCGTTACCCAGGAGACGTACCTCTTCCACACGACCATCCGTCGGAACCTTCTCTACGGCAGGCCCGACGCGACGCAGGAGGAGCTGGAAGCGGCCGCGCGGGCGGCGAACATCCACGACCGCATCGCCGAACTGCCCGAGGGCTACGACACGATCGTGGGGGAGCGCGGCTACAAGCTGTCCGGTGGGGAGAAGCAGCGGCTCGCGATCGCCCGCGTCGTCCTGAAGGATCCACGGATCCTCATCCTGGACGAGGCCACTTCCTCACTGGACACCACATCCGAACGGCTGGTGCAGGCGGCCCTGGAGCCGCTCATGCGCGGGCGGACCACGATCGCGATCGCCCATCGTCTCTCGACGATCCTTGCCGCCGACGTGATCTTCGTCGTGGACGCGGGCCGGATCACCGAACAGGGCTCCCACGACGAACTCCTGGCCCGAGGCGGGACCTACGCGCGCCTCTACGAGCAGCAGTTCTCGAAGGAACAGCTGGCTTAGAGCTGCTTCGAGTAGTTGAGCAGGACGAACCCGTCCGGCATGACCTCGTCGGGGCCGCGAACGTAACCGAGCCGTTCGTACATCGTCTTGGCGGTGCGCATCCGCTCTGTCGTGTTGAGGGTGAGTATCGTTCGCCCTGCTCCGCGAGCCCGGTCCTCGCAGGCCGCCATCAGGGCTCTCGCGGCGCCGCGGCCTCGCGCCTCGGGGTGGATACCGAGCATGCGGATATGCGCGCGGTGCGGTTCGAGCGGGCCCTCGCCCGGGCTGGTTCGTCCGTCAAGCTCCAGCGTCGCGCTCCCGATGATCGCCCCGCCATCCATCGCGATGATGATCTCGGTCCGATCGGCTCGCGATCCGACGTCCGCGATCGTGTCGAGGTAGCTCGACCACTCGGTCCCGTCGACGAACTCCCGGTAGGCGGCGGCAGTCACCGAACCGGCCTCCGCGAACTCAACGGGTTCGGCTCGCCGCACTTCGATCGCCATGTGCGAAGGATATCGGAGGTCCCAGGGAAGGGTTGAATCGACGGTCAATGAGATTGACCATCCCCGGGTCGGAGGGTCAGGATTGCACTGATGAGCGAACCCGACCTTGGACGACTGCTCCTCGAAGCCCACAGAGCGCTCGCATCCGAACTCGCCGGCGACATGGAGGAGCGCGGATTGAACGATGTCCGCGCCGGCCATGCGGCGGTGTTCCTGCATATCGATCGTCGGAGCGGGACCCGTCTCACCGAGCTCGCGCGCCGGGCCCGGATCTCCAAGCAGGGCATGATGCTGGTGGTCGACGAACTCGAAACCCGGGGCTACGTACGCCGGGCCTCCGATCCGGCGGATGCACGAGCCAAGGTGGTGAAGCTGACCGCCAGGGGCCGGACCGTCGCGACGGAATGCCGGCGTGCGGTGCAGTCCCTGGAGACACGAACCAAGCGTGCGCTCGGCGATCGCAGGTATGACGGACTCCGCGACGCTCTGGCAGACATCGCGGGCGAGGACCCCGAGTAGGACCGAGATTCCGGTGCTGTGGCAGGATGGGCCGATGCCGGAAGAAGCGATAGGCAAGACAGGCGTGCCATCGGAAACGCGGAACAAGCCTGAGCGACCCCGGGACGCGCTCGGGCGTCCGCAGCCCTGGGGGAGCACCAACCACCTGGATATGCCCGATTTCGACGCGCTCTCCATGGAGGAGAACCACGAGCTCGCCCGGTCCTTCGTTCGAGAGGGCCACTGGTTCCCTGCCCACGAGGCGTGGGAGACTGCCTGGAAGCGTTCGAAAGGCACGGGCGACGAAGAGCTGTTCAAGGGGCTCTCGCAGATGGGGGCGGGGTACGTGCACCTGCTTCGGGGCAACGTCCACGGGGCGGTCACCCTCCTGGGTCGGGCGGCCCGGCGCGTCTCCGGATATCCGCCGGGGCGGCGCGGCGTGGACACGGTTGCCCTGGCCGAACGCCTCGAAGCGGACATCGCGCGGATCGAGTCGGGGGCGCTGACCCCGGGTCCGGAAGCCCCGTTGAAGCCCCTTACCGTGTAATCTGCCTGGGTAGTGCAGATGCAGGGTGGAAGGTTGCCCGACGCGCTGGACCCCATGACGGGAGCCGACATGAATCAGGCCGCAAGCGAGGTCACGTGGAAGGGCCGTACCGGTCCGTTCACGCTGCAGATCGCGCCTGGGGTGTTCAGTCCCACACACACCAGCCGCACGCTCGCCGAGGCGCTCGAGATCCGACCGAGCGACACCGTGATCGACGTTGGTTGTGGGAGCGGCGTGCTCTCCTTCGTGGCGGCCCGCCTGGGAGCCAAGAAGGTATACGGGTGCGACCTGTCCGTCGCGGCCATCGAGGCGGCGCAGCGAAATGCCCTGCGCTTGGGACTCTCCGACATCTGCGAGTTCCGGGCCGGTGATCTGTTGGAGCCTGTCCGCGACGTCCGGGCCACGGTTCTCATCGGCGACGTGAGCGGCATCCCCGACGAGCTCGCCGAGGTATCCGGGTGGTTCGAGAAGGTTCCATCCGGCGGCCCTACCGGCGCCGAACTTCCCAGGAAGATGCTGGAGACCATCGGCGACACCCTGGTGCCGGGCGGCCGTCTCTACCTGCCGACCGGGACCATCCAGGACGAGAACGCGATCATCGCCGCGGCCCGGAAGGTGTTCGGTTCGAATATGACATCGATCCTCGAGCGCGAGTTCCCGTTGCCCGACCTCGTGGGCAAGTCCGTGGCCGCCGCGCGGATGATGAAGGATGGGCTGGTCAACCTCCACAAACGGGGTAGCCGATTCCTCTGGCGCTTGCAGATCTGGCGCTGCGTTCGCGCCGACTGATCCCTCAGCCGGTGGGACGGAGCGAGGCCACCGTCGCAACGCGGTAGCCCGCCTCGCGGAGCGTGTCTGCCCCCCCGCGATCCAGGGCCAGGATGATGATCTCCACCGTGATCCCCTGTGCCTCAAGGACCTTGGCAGCACGCAGGACCTGGGCCCCGGTGGTGACCACGTCTTCCAGCAACGCGACGCGCGCTCCCGCCGGGGCGTACCCCTCGACCTGCTCCTTCGTGCCGTAGGGCTTGGGTTCCTTCCGGATAACCGCTGAGGGAAGGCCGGACTCCAGGGAAACGGCCGCGACGAGCAGCATGGCCGCACCTTCGGGAGAGGCGAGGTGGTCTACCCCGTCGGGGATGAGCGCCGCCACCTCCTTCGCCACCTCCCGGAGGAGATCGGGCCGGGTCAGGAACAGGAACTTGTCGAAGTACACCGTGGACGTGGCACCGGAACTCAGCACGAACTCACCGTGCTGCTCGGATACCTCGATCATGCGTCTGACCAGGTCATCGTTCATGGCCAGGTAGCATAGGGCCTCGATGGGTTGGTACTCGGCCGTCGGCCGCGCCACGATCTTCGCTCTCCCCGCGGAAACCGCGCATGGCGTTGCCGGCCGCGTCCTGTCCCTTCCCCTCCCGTGGGCCCGGATCGGCGGGGCATCCACCGATCCATCCCTAGCCGTAACAGTGGCGGGCATCCCCATGCGCAACCCCATCGGGCTCGCCGCGGGGTTCGACAAGACGGGCGAGCACGTCGACGCGCTCGGCGCCCTGGGGTTCGGCTACGTGGTGGCGGGGACCTTCACGCAGGAGGCGCGGGTGGGGAACCCTCGTCCCAGGATCGCACGGTTCCCGCGGCAGCGCTCCATGGTCAACGCGATGGGCCTTCCCAATCCCGGGGCCGAGGCGGCCGCGGGCACCCTCGGCGCACGTACGCACCCATACCCGGTCTTCGCGAGCATCGCCGATCAGTCGCGCGATGCGGCCCTTGCCACCTTGGAACTCCTTTCTGCCAGCGCCGATGCCATCGAACTCAACGCCAGCTGCCCCAACGTGGGATGGGGACGTGACCGTGACGACGAAGCCCACCTGAGCGAGCTTGTGACCGCGCTTGCCGCGAGGAGCTTCCGGCCGGTGTTCGTGAAGCTGCCGCCGTTCGTGACGGACTCGGCGCGCGAAGGGGTGCTGTCTCTGGCCAGGGTGGCGCAGGATGCCGGCGCCGCCGGCATCACGTGCTCGAACACGCACCCCGTCGCCACCGACCGAGTAACCGGGGGCACCGGGGGTCTTTCCGGCCGCGCGCTGTGGGTCCATACCCCGAAGATCGTGGCAGCCGTCGTGGAGGCCACAGGCGCCGCGATCGCGGTCAATGCGTGCGGAGGCATCTTCGACGTGGCCGACGTGCGTGAGTGCCTGGGCGCGGGAGCAAGCACCGTGCAGATCTACACATCGTTCATCTACCAGGGGCCGGGGATCGTGGGACGCCTCACGAAGGGCCTCATGAGCTAGGAAGTTCGGTTGCCGCCGGGGGCCTTCCCGTTCAAGATGATGCGCATCCACCAGGGGGAGCGTGTGATTGGCTGAAACCGCAGCGCAGATGACTCGTGCCGATGAGCCAACGGCGGGCATCGCCGTCCGCTTCGAGGGAGTCGTCAAGCGCTTCGGAGACTTCACCGCCGTGGCCGGCGTCGATCTCGATGTTCGCGAAGGCGAGTTCTTCTCCATGCTGGGGCCCTCCGGTTCGGGTAAGACCACGTGCCTTCGGATGATCGCCGGGTTCGAGCGTCCGACCGAAGGCCGGATCCTCTTGCAGGGTGTGGACGTCTCGCGGCTGGCTCCCTACCAACGCGACGTCAACACCGTGTTTCAGGACTATGCCCTCTTCCCGCACATGAGCGTCGTCGAGAACGTCGAATACGGGCTGCGGGTCAAGAAGGTGGCCAAGGACGAACGGCGCGATCGCGCGGCCGACGCCCTGGCGATGGTGCAGCTCTCGCAGTTCGGTCACCGCAAGCCCGGCGAGCTGTCCGGGGGACAGCGCCAGCGCGTGGCCCTGGCGAGGGCATTGGTCAACCGCCCGCGCGTGCTGCTCCTTGACGAACCGCTGGGCGCGCTGGACCTCAAGCTACGTCAGGCCATGCAGATCGAACTGAAGGAGATCCAGCAGCAGGTGGGGCTCACCTTCATCTACGTCACGCACGATCAGGAGGAGGCGCTCACGATGAGCGATCGCCTCGCCGTGTTCAGCCGCGGGAAGATCGAGCAGGTGGGCACCCCCGCTGCGGTGTACGAAGAGCCCGCCACCGGGTTCGTTGCCGGGTTCGTCGGCGTTTCGAACGTGCTGGAGGGCGACGCGGCCGAGGCGACGTCCGGTGATCGCCAGGCGATCACCATCCGGCCCGAGAAGATCGCGATGGTGGAGCCGGGCACGACGGTCGAACCGGATCGATGTTCGGCATCCGGGTTCGTCCGCGAGGTCGTTTACCTGGGTGCGGTCACGCGGTACGTGGTTGGGCTGGACGTCGGAGCGGAACTCGTCGTGATGCAGCAGAATCTGGCCACCAGCTCCATGGAGGCTTTGCAGGTGAAGGGGAAGAAGGTTCTGCTCGTATGGGACCGCAGGTTCAACCGACCGGTGCAACAACCGGCGGGAGCGGCCGAAGGGTCGATGGATCAGGAGGAGGGGCAAGTATGAGGCAGGCCAAGAAGCTGCTGTCGTTGTTGGGGGTGCTCGTGTTCGTCGGAGCTGCCTGTGGCAAGAGCAGCAGCGGCAGCGGCGGCGGAGGAACGGCGGGCAGCGGGGGGATCACGCCTGAGAAGACCTACTCATCGATCGGTACGACCGAGGACCAGCTCAACCTGATCGCATGGAACGGGTATACGGAGGACGGGTCCAACGATCCGAACTACGACTGGGTGACCCCGTTCGAGAAGCAGACGGGCTGCAAGGTGAACGTGAAGTACGCCGACACGTCCGACGAGATGGTGACACTGATGCGACAGGGCGGCGGATCCCAGTACGACGGCGTGTCGGCATCCGGTGACGCGACGAACCGGCTGATCGCCGGTGGCGACGTCGGCGCGGTGGATCCAGCGCTCTTCCCGGCATTGTCCGACGTGATCGCGCCGCTCAGCCCGACCACGGGGACGAACAACTCCCACTACGTGGTCGACGGCCACATCTACGGGGTGCCGTACATGTACGGCCCGAACTTCCTCATGTACAACACGAAGGTGGTCAAGCCGGCTCCTACCAGCTGGGACGTGACCTTCGAGCCGACCATCGACGGCCAGCCGAACCCGTACACGGGTCACGTCACCGCCTACGGCGGTGCCATCTACATGGCCGACGCGGCGATGTACCTGAAGACCAAGGATCCGAGCCTGGGCATCACCGACCCGTATGAACTCACATCGGACCAGCTGGATGCGGTGGTGACCCTACTCAAGGCGCAGAAGCCACTGATCACCAAGTACTGGTCGGCATACACCGATGAGATCGACGGGTTCGTCAACGGCTCCATGGACGTGGGCACAGCGTGGCCGGTCAACCTCACGTACGCCAAGGCCGACGCGCCGGTTGCCGCGGTCATCCCGGATGAAGGCGTTACCGGGTGGGCGGACACGTGGATGATCTCCACGAACGCGCCCCACCCGAACTGCATGCTGAAGTGGATGGAGTACACGCTCGAGCCCTCCGTGCAGGCCTCGGTCGGCCTCTGGTACGGCGCCGCAGGCAGCAACACGAAGTCCTGCGACCTGATCGCCAAGGAGTATGGGAAGGGTGGGGCGCAGATCGTCAACACCGTCGAGTACTCGTTCTGCGGCAACGCCGACTTCCTGAACACGATCTACCTCTGGAAGACCCCGACGGCGGATTGTGGAGACAGCCGCGGCCAGACCTGCATGGACTACTCGATCTGGCAGCAGAAGTGGACCGAGATCACGGGCGCATAGGCGCGCGATCGAACCTCCGGGGCGCACGACCGGCCCCGGAGGTTCGTCGTTGAGAGGGGCGGCGGTGACCGAGGGCCAGACCCAGAGGTGGACAACCCGGCTTTCCGCGTTCTTCTATCGTCACCGGGGTCTGAAACTCACCGGAGTACTGGGCGCGCCGCTGGCGTGGCTCTTGGTCGTCTACCTGGGGTCGCTCGCGATCATGCTCGTCTCCGCGTTCTGGAGGGTGGACGTCTTCACGGGCGACGTCGTCCGGCAATGGGGAACGCAGAACTTCCACACGCTCTGGAGTGTCTCCGTGTACCGCACGATCGCGTTGCGGACCATCGGGCTCGCGGTTGCAGTGTCGCTGACCGACATCATCATCGCGTTCCCCCTGGCGTACTACGCGGCCCGCCTGGCAACTCCCCGGCGGCGGAACATGATCCTGATCGCCATCGTCATCCCGCTGTGGGCGAACTACCTGGTCCGCGTCTTCGCCTGGAACCTCATCCTGTCTCAGGGGGGGTTCCTGACCTCGATGACCCAAAAGCTTGGGTTCCACCTGACCCTGGGGAATACCAACTGGGCCATCTGGCTCACCTTCTCCTACCTGTGGCTCCCGTTCGTGCTGTTGCCCATCTACGGCGCGCTCGAACGCGTTCCCTCGTCGTATCTGGAGGCATCGGGCGATCTGGGCGCCAAGGGGTGGCTCACGTTCCGCCGGGTCGTGTTCCCACTCATCGTGCCAGGGATCGTGGCCGGGACGATCTTCTCGTTCTCGCTCACCCTCGGCGACTACATCGTTCCGGCGCTCGCAGGGAACACGAAGTTCATCGGAAACGTCATCTACGACTCCTTCGGGGTTGCGGGCAACGTTCCGTTCGC
>JBDTXD010000059.1:0-8065 GCA_040006375.1 Actinomycetota bacterium | reverse complement strand
CAGGATGGCGTTCGCCGCGTCCTCACGCAGGCCGCGCTCCAGCCGTTCGCTGTTGGTCACGAAGAGATCGTCGCCCACCAGCTGCACGCGGCCGCCGAGCTCAGCGTTGAGCATGGACCAGCCTGTCCAGTCGTCCTCGGCGAGCGGGTCCTCCAGCGACGCGATGGGGAACCGGTCCAAGAGGCCGGTCCAGAACGCTGCCATGTCCTCGGCCGACCGAGCAGACCCCTCAAGGTGGTAGACGCCGTCCCGGTACAACTCACTCATCGCCGGGTCCAGCGCGATGGCCACGTCGACGCCGGGCTCCAGGCCCGCGCGCTCGATGGCCTGGAGCAGCAGCTCGCACGCCGCGGCGCCCGTCGCGAGCGCCGGCGCGAACCCGCCCTCATCACCGCCGGCCGTCGCGAGCCCCTTGTCGTGCAGGAGGGCCTTCAGCGCGTGGAAGCACTCCGAGCCCCACCGAACGGCTTCGCCGAAGCTCGCCGCACCCACCGGCATCAGCATGAACTCCTGGAGTTCGAGTTCGTTGTCGGCGTGGGCGCCGCCGTTGATAACGTTGAACATCGGCGTCGGAAGGACGTGGGCACCGATGCCGCCCAGGTACCGGTAGAGCGGGACGGCCGCGCTGTCGGCCGCCGCGCGCGCGACCGCCAGGGACACGCCGAGGACAGCATTCGCGCCCATCGAACGCTTGGTCAGCGTGCCATCCAGGTCCAGCAAGGATGTGTCCACACCGCGCTGGTCGTATGCCTCCATCCCGACCATCACCGCGGAGATCGGTCCGTTCACGTTCGAGATCGCTTGCCCTACAGCCTTTCCTCCGTAGTAAGCGGGGTCACCATCCCGGAGTTCAAGCGCTTCGTGTTCCCCGGTCGACGCGCCGGAAGGGACGGCCGCGCGGCCGAAAGCCCCATCGCGCAGCAGCACGTCCACCTCGACGGTGGGGTTGCCGCGCGAATCCAGGATCTGGCGTGCGTGAACGGTCTCGATGGCGCTCATGTGCGAGCGATGGTACCGAACGCACTCCGAGAACCGGGGATTTGCCCACGCGTCGCCTACTTCTTGGCGTCGCCCTTCGGCGCGTTGTTCGGTGACTTCAGGAACCCTCTGTAGGCGCCGACGTGCTCGAAGCCCAGCCGTTCGTACAGCTCCTGTGGCCAGTCGGCGGCGTCGGCCTCGATGAAGACGGTGTCCGCCCCCGCACCCCTGCCCTCGGCGACCGCACGCATCACAACGTTCCGGGCGATGCCGCGGCCACGGAACTCCGGCAGGGTGTCCACGCTCTCTACCTGGGCCATCCCGTCGTGCACGTACAGCTCGCACGTTCCCGCGATCTCGCCCTCGATCCGCTGCACGAAGAAGCGGGCACCGATCTTGGCCTCGAGCCACCCCGAGAATTCCGACAAGGCGTCGGCCACACCAGGCGCCTCGCCCCATTTTTCCCGAAGGTAGGACGCCTTCAGGAAGGTCCGCCTGTGGGCGTGGTCCACCTCTTCCACCAGTTCCGGGTGCGGCGCTCTGTCGGGTTCGCCCCGGTGCACCATGGCCACCGTTCGATCCGGGGTGTACCCGAGGTCATGCATGCCCGCCCCGACCCGTTCGCCCTCGGTGTCCGAGAGCATGATCCGGCGATGACCGAACCCGTCGAAAACCTTGTCGAGTTCGCCAGCAACCTCGGGCGGCGTCGCGGGCGATACGTGGTCGGCGAACAGGAGGTTCGCCATGAAGCGCAGCCGGAACTCGTCGTTGAAGTAGGCGGTGCCGAACCGGGTCCGTTCGCAGCGGGTGCTGGATGCCTCGAAGAACCACCGATCGAACTCCCAGATCCGGCCGAAGGCATCCACAGATGAAAGCCTGCCGGCGCTCACGGCTTGGTCTCGTCCCAGAGCGAGCGGAGGTCGCCCTCGTCTATACCGTCGAGCTCCATACCGCGTTCGCGAGCCAACGCGGCCGTGCGCTCGTACCGTTCGGAGAAGGAGCGTGTGGTTCGGCGAAGGGCCGTCTCGGCGTCGGCCCCATCGCTCCTGCCGACGGCGACGGCCGCGAACAGCACGTCCCCGAGCTCGGCCTCGCGATGATCCGGATCGGTCGCCTCCGCCAACTCGGCGACCTCCTCGTGGAGTTTCGCCAATGCCTCCTCGCGCGAGCGGAACGCGAAGCCCCAGCCGGCAGCCCGGCGCTGCACCTTGGATGCCCGCGCCAGCGCCGGCAGCGTCTCGGGGATGTCTTGCTCCACACCCTTTCGCCCGCCCGTCTCCTCGGCCTTGAGCTTCTCCCAATTGACCAGCACCTCTTCGGCCCCGGAGACATGTGTGTCACCGAAGACATGCGGATGGCGATGGATCAACTTCCCCACGAGCGCCTCGGCTACATCGTCGATGTCCCAGCCGCCCGCCTCCTTCGATATCTGCGCGTGGAAGGTGACCTGGAGCAGGACATCTCCCAGCTCGTCACGGATGCGTTCGGCGTCGCCGGCGTCGATCGCCTCCAGGAGTTCGTGGGTCTCCTCCAGGAGATGGCGCGCCAACGTTCGATGCGTTTGCTCCCGATCCCACGGGCATCCGCCGGGTGCTCGCAGCCGGGCTTGCACCCTGATCAGGTCCAGGAGCCGCTCGCCGCCCACGCTCGAGGGCACCGGGCCATCGACGGCCGGCCCGGAGGTCACGACCCGGAGGCGCTCGCGGGGGCAGCGGGGGTCTGTGAGGCGCCGGAGGCGGCGGTGCTGGTCACCGGGATAACTCCTTGCGCGGGATCGTAGGTGCCGAACTTCGGGTTCACGGTTACGGGGGACGTCTTGTCCTGTGCGGTCAGCCAAGCCTGGAAGGCGGTCCCGCCCTGGGACTGGAGCAGCTGGGCCTTGGCTTGGCTGAACGGGACGACGGTCTTCGAGTTCAGCAGGATCACGTGCCAGCCGAAGTCGCTCTGCACCGGTTTGGAGATCTCACCGGGCTTGAGCGCGAGCACGGCGTCGGCGAACGGCTTCACGAATCCGCCGCTCTGGGCGCCAGGAAGCGCACCCACGGGTTGCGCGTAGTGCCCGCTGTTCTGTGCCACCCCCGGGTCGGTGGACACCTTCGTCGCGAGTGCCTCGAAGTCCTTCTGCGTGAATCCCGGTGCGGTGACCTGCTTGTAGACGTTCTCGGCCGCTGCCTTCGTCTTCACCAGGATGTGATCGAGATCGACGTTGGTGAATGCGGCGATGTTCTTCGTGTAGAGGCCCTGGAGCTCCGAATCGGGCACGGCGGCCGCGACGACCGCGTCGCGAACCTTGCCCGCTAAGACGAAGTCGCGCGCGAGCGCGGTGAGATCTGTCCGGGTGAGGTGTGCCGCCTTGAGCTTGGCGTCGATCGCGGAGGCTCCGATCTGCGTGTCCAGGCTGCTCACGGCCTTCGTCACATCAGCGGCGGGAGCGGCGATCTTGTTCGCCGTCGCATAGCTATGCACGTACACGCCCTGGATGAGGTAGCTGAGCGCCTGCCGGTTGCATTCAGGAGCGTTGAAGACCGCGGGAACGGGAGAAGCACCGGGCGCGGCGGGCGTGGCCCCACATTCTGACCCGTTGATGGAGGCGATGAACTTGAAGATGTTCACCTCGTCGGCGAGCTGAGCCGTGGTGACGACTGTCGCGCCGATCTTGGCGGCGTTCGCCGGATCCTGGGCGGAATCACTGGAGCTCGAGCACGCACCGGCGGCCAGGGAAAGGATCAGGGCAGGCACGAAGAGACGCGGGAAGGTTTTCACGATGCCCCACTGTACTAGCCGGTCGCCAAGAGCACGGGTCACACGTCCTCGACCGCGGTGAGGAGCATCTGCTCCACCGACCGCGCGAGATCCGCGCCGAACACCCGCTCCGGGGTCAGGTTCAGGGTCCGTTTCGCCTCGTGATAGGTGGCCTTCCAGACCCGTTCCTCCAGGTCGGTGAGGAGGCGAGCGGGGATCGTCACGGGTGAGAGACGAACCTGATCCTTGTAGGTGAGCACCTCCTCGATCCCCAGGCGCGCGCAGCTCACCCGTAGCGAGCCGATCGCGAACAGCGTCTCCACCTCGAGCGGCAGCGCGCCGTATCGGTCCACCGTCTCGTCGTGGATCGCGGTCAGGGTCTTATGGTCTCCTGCCAACCCGATCCTCCGGTAGAGCTCGAGCCGAAGCGATTCCTGCGCCACCCAGCCCGGCGGGATGAACGCCTTGACCGGCAGATCGATCCGGAGCTCCTTCTCGACCGGCAGCTCCTCACCTTTGAGTTCGGCGACGGATTCGGCCAGCAGGCGGGCGTACGCGTCGAAGCCGACCGCCGCGATGTGGCCGTGCTGCTCGGCGCCCAGGATGTTGCCGGCCCCACGGATCTCCAGGTCCCGAAGCGCGATCTGGAACCCCGAGCCCAGCGCCTGATGCTTGGCGATCGAGGCCAGGCGTTCGTGGGCCTCCTGCGTCATCTCGCGCTGGGGAGGGAAGAACATGTAGGCGAAGGCCCGCTCCGTGGAGCGCCCGACCCGGCCGCGCAGTTGATACATCTGCGCGAGCCCCAGGAGATGCGCTGAATCCACGATGAGCGTATTGGCGTTCGGGACGTCCAGGCCCGACTCGATGATGGTGGTGCTCACCAGGATGTCGGCGTCGCGATCCCAGAACCGAACCATCTGCTTCTCCAGCTGGTCCTCGTCCATCTGGCCGTGGGCGACCGCGATGCGTGCCTCCGGCAGCTGTTGGTGGATCCATGCGGCCTGCCGGTCGATGGTCGCCACGCGGTTGTGGACCCAGAAGACCTGGCCCTCGCGCAGGAGCTCCCGTTTCACCGCGCCGATCGCCAGCCCTTCGTCGTAGCTGCCGACGTAGGTGAGCACCGGCTGCCGGTCCTCCGGCGGCGTATCGATCGTGCTCATCTCGCGGATGCCGGTGAGCGCCATCTCCAGGGTTCGGGGGATCGGTGTAGCGGTCATCGTGAGGACGTCGACGTGGGCGCGAAGCTTCTTCAACCGCTCTTTGTGCGCAACGCCGAACCGCTGCTCCTCGTCCACGACCAGCAAGCCAAGGTCCTTGAACTTGACGTCGCTGGAGATGAGCCGGTGCGTCCCGATCACCACATCGACGGTACCGTTCGCGGCGGCGGCGAGCACCTTCTGCTGTTCGCCCGCATCGACGAACCTCGAGAGCATCGCCACCTTCACGGGGAAGGGCGCGTAGCGTTCGCTGAACGTGTTGAGGTGTTGTTCGGCTAGGAGCGTCGTGGGGACCAGGATCGCGACCTGTTTGCCCTCCATAACCGCTTTGAACGCGGCTCGAACCGCGATCTCCGTCTTCCCGAAGCCAACGTCACCACAGACGAGCCGGTCCATGGGCTTCGGCAGTTCCATGTCGCGCTTCACGTCGTCGATCGCGGTCAGCTGGTCACCGGTCTCCTCGTGCGGGAACGCATCTTCCAATTCGTGCTGCCACGGCGTGTCGGGCCCGAACGCGTGGCCGGGAACCGCCATCCGCACGCTGTAGAGCCGCACGAGTTCACCGGCCATGTCCTTGACGGCTTTCCGAACCCTTCCTGTTGCGCGGGCCCAGTCCGTGCCGCCCATCCGATGCAAGCGGGGCGCATCGCCGCCCAGGTATCGCGCGACCATCCCCACCTGATCGCTCGGCACGTAAAGCTTGTCCCCTTCCGCGTACTCCAGGATCAGGTAATCGCGTTCGCTCCCCGCGAGCGCCCGGTGGGTGATCCCGGCGTAGCGGGACACGCCGTGGATCCGGTGTACGGCGAAGTCGCCCGGTTCGAGTTCGTCGCCGACCGCGTCGGTGCGCCGCTTGGTGAATCGCGGCGCGCTCCGCGTGTGCCGGCGAGAACCGAACAGATCTTCCTCCGTGGCCACGGCGAGCTTCGCGGCCGCGAAGACGAACCCGTTCCGAAGACCGGTCTCAGCGGTCTCGACGGGGCCGATATCGCCGATCACCTCGCCGATCCGCGTCAACGACCCGTGGCCGGCAGCCGTCAGCACGATGCGGTACCCCATACCCGAAAGGTCGGCGAGCCGCTTGGCGAGCTCGGACGCGTTCCCCTGCGCCGACCCCCAGGACGCCAGGCCGCTCGGCTCGCCCTCGGTGAACTCTGTCAGGTGCAGGTGCACGTGTCCGGCGACTGCGTCCTCCAGCGTGCGCACGGCGGGCGGACCCGGCCACGCCAACGCGGTTGCGAGCGCATCGGCCTCATCGAACGCCTGTCGCGCGCGCTCCTGCGTTCGCGTGGCCTGCGTGAGGACCACCCACGAGCCTTCGGGCAACAGTTCACTCGGCGTGGGGAGGTGGTCGAAGACGAACGGCGCCAGCGACTCGGCGCCCTCGGCGTGCAACCCGTCCGCGAGACGCTGGAGGCCATCCCGGATCCGGTCGGTCATCTCGGGGGCAAGGGCGGCGGCCCGGGCGCGGACCTGCTCGTCGATCACCAACTCGCGCACCGGTGGGATCCTGGCCACGGGCACCGACTGGGTGGAAAGCTGCGTCGACGGCACGAACTCCCGGATGGACTCCACCTCGTCCCCCAGGTATTCCAGCCGAACCGGGCGGCGCGCCGTGCCGGGGAAGATGTCCGCCACTCCCCCACGGACCGCGAACTCCCCGCGGTGCTCGACGATATCGCTGCGCGCGTAGCCGAGCTCCACCAGGCGTTCGGCGAGGAGATCCGGCGCAAGTTCGGACCCGGACGCGAGCTCCAGCGGCGCGATCGCGCCGAGCGTCGGGATCAGCCCCTGCATCGCGGCCAGTGCCGGCGCCACCACGACGAACGCCCCCTTCGCGCCGCGCAGCCGGGCCACGGCGTCCGCCCTCCGGGCGGCGACCTCCGGTGAAGGCGAGATGCCCTCATACGGCAGTGCTTCCCAGGCCGGGAGCAGGGCCACGCGTTCAGGACCGAGCCAGGCCTCGAGGGAGGGGGCGAGGGCATCGGCCTCGTGCGGACCAGCCGTCACCGCGAGGATGGGAGTCTGGAGTGCGGTGGCCAGCCCCGCGATCAGGAAATCCTCACCCGCCTCCGCGCGGGCCAGCACGGGGCGCGCGCGGGAAAGCAGCAGCTTTTCGAACGGTTCCGATCCGACCAAGGTTTCGAGCAGGTGCTCCAGGCTCAACCCAACCTCCACAACGCGAACAGCCCCGGTCGCGGCGCGACGGGGCATCGACGTGTACGGGAAGGAAGTCTACGGCCGGTTCAGACGACGCGCAGCCGGCCCGAGGTATCCGGCGGCGTGGGCTGGAACATGGCGTTCGGGTCACGCACGGACAGCCAGCGCCAGAATTCGCCCGAGGGGATGGGTCTACTGAAGAAGTAGCCTTGGGCTTCGTCGCACCCGAAGCTCGCCAGGAGATCCCAGGTCTCGCGATCCTCCACCCCTTCGGCAACAACCTGGAGGCCCAGGTTCTTGCCCAGTTCGACGGTCGCCCGCACGATCATCGAGTCGTTCGCATCGACCAGCATGTTCATGACGAACGAACGGTCGATCTTGATCTCCTGGATAGGCAGGCGCTTGAGGTGGGACAGCGATGAATAGCCGGTCCCGAAGTCGTCGATCGACAGGTTCACGCCGACATCGCTGATGGCGTCGAGCACGCCGGTCGAACGGCCGGAGTCCGCCATCAGGAAACTCTCCGTGAGTTCGAGCTTGAGGAACGCCGGCGGCACCTGGTACTTCTCCAGGACGGCGGCCACCTGCCCGGGCAACTGTCCGTCCAGCAAGGATCGGACGGAGATGTTCACGGCGATCTGTAGGCGCACGCCGCGGTCGGCCCACTCGCGCCATTGCCGCATCGCCTCCTCCATCACGAACGCCGTCAGCGGACGGAGCAGCACGGTCTTCTCAACCAGCGGGATGAACTCGTCCGGTGGAACCAGCCCGAGTTCGGGGTGCTCCCACCGGATCAGCGCCTCGGCGCCCGCCACCTTCCCGTCCGAAAGCCGCACCTTCGGCTGGTAGAAGAGGACGAACTCGTCGTTCTCGAGCGCCGGTCGCACATGGCTGATCAATGCGAGCCTGGCCGGGCTGTCGCGGTCGAGATCGCGGTGGTAGACCTCGAAGCCGCCGCCCGCTTCCTT
>JBDTXD010000058.1:0-8127 GCA_040006375.1 Actinomycetota bacterium | reverse complement strand
GGTCGGCTGCCACAACGAAACACTGGTTCTCGACGGCGCGGGCTCGCAGCAGGACCTCCCAGTGATCCACCCCGGTCTGGAACTGGAACTGCGCCGGCACGGTGAGCACCTGCGCCCCGGCCACCATCAGCGCGCGGAAGAGCTCGGGGAACCGGATGTCGTAGCAGATGCTCATCCCGACGCGAGCGCCCTCCACCTCGTGGGTAACGACCTGCTCCCCTGGGGTGAAGGTCGCCGATTCGCGGAACGGTGGCTGACCGGGCAACTCCACGTCGAAAAGATGGATCTTCCGGTAGATGGCGACGAGTTCGCCGGCGGGGTCGAAGAGAGGCGCGGTATTGAAGATGTGCTCGCCGCTCCGCTCGATGATCCCGGCGGTGATCCACATGCCCGCCCGCTTCGCTTCAGCGGACAGCATGGCGGCCGCCGGGCCGCCGGGAAGCGGTTCGGCAGCCGCCGCGCGTCCCGCGCCGCGGCCCAGGTATGTGAAGACTTCCGGGAGTACGGCCAGCTCGACGCCTTCGGCCCCGGCCCGCCGCAGCAGCGCGGTCGCGGACTCGAGGTTCGCGCCGGTGTCCTGGGTCGAGTGCATCTGGATCGCCGCAACCCTCATGCGTGGCATGGTACGTGGCGGGCGTCAGGCTTCCTTGACCGCTTCCAGGTCCAGGACGATGTCGACCTTCTTGCCCACGAGGAGGCCTCCGGTCTCCACCGCGACGTTCCAGGTCAGATCCCAATCCTCGCGGTTCACGGTTGCCTTCGCGCTGGCGAAGATGCGCTGCTCACCCTGCATGCCCGGCCCGAATCCCAAATACTCGCCCTCGAGCGTGACCGGCCGGGTGATCCCCTTGATCGTCAGGTCACCGTCCAGTTCGAAGTCCGCGCCCTCCGTCTGACGGATGCCCTTGCCCGCAAATGTGATCGTGGGGTACTCCTCCACCGTGAAGAAATCGTTCGAGTTGAGGTGTCCGTCGCGCATCTCGTGCCCGGTGCTGATGCTCGCTGCCTGGATCGTCACGTCCACCGCGGTGTCGGCGACGTTCTCAGGCACCGTGATGGTCCCCTCGAACTCGCTGAAGTTCCCGCGGGTCTTGGAGAGCATGTGCCGGGCGACGAAGCCGATGCTGGTGTGTGAGGGCTCGAGCTTGTAGGTACCGGGCTCGGGCAGGGCGACACCCAGCTCGGCGGCGGATACGGCTCCCTGTGTCTGTGTCATGTGGCTTCCTCCTCGGTTCCGTGAACCTCCGACCGTCGGCGGTTCGTATAGTTCCTAACGTTTGGGAAGTTTCTAGGTATTCCAGGGCGTTGAAAGAAGTGTCGATAGGGACCGAGAAGACCCGGGTGAGGCTACCCGACCAAGGGCTGGCCAGGCCCCCACCCCAACCATAGGATGTGCCCCGTGACCGAACCCGAAACCCCCGTTTGCCAACACTTCCAGCGCGCCGCCGAGCTCATCGCCAAGCGCTGGACCCCGCAGATCGTCCGCTCTCTGTTGGCGGGTACCTCGCGCTTTTCCGACCTCCGCACGAACATCCCCCAGATCTCCGACCGCCTGCTCAGCGATCGCCTGAAGGAGCTGGAGGCCGCCGGGATCGTCACGCGCACGGTCACGCCGTCCACGCCGGTTCGGATCGATTACGGCCTCACCGAACGAGGTCAGGACCTGGCCGGCGTGATCGACGAGCTGGGCGCCTGGGCCGAACGGTGGTCGGAACTCCCTATACCCGAGCCGGCGAGCGCTACTCCCTGACCGCGCCCACGTCGATCGAGATCTCCACCAGCGACGCGTGCGAAGCACGTTCCGCGAGGGCGGGGTACACTCGCCGTTCGCATCACCCCATGGCCCCATATGACGCGACTTCCCCGCATCTCGATGCGCGCGCCCGTGCGCGCCCGCCGGCGATCCTTCGCCGGCTGCATGGCGGTGCTCGTCGTGGTCGGCGGCTGGGTCGTGGTCTCCGGGGGCATCGACAGCGGCCATCCGGCCGCGGCGCAAACGGCTGAGCAGGCACCGCCCGGACCCGTAACACCGAAGCCCTCGCCGAACCATCCGAAGTCCAACTCTGCGGGGGCGCCGCAGATGCATGGTGGGCCACTCGCCCATCTGGCGGCGCAAGGCGAGCCGGTCTATTGCGGGGCTGGGACCAAGCCGCTGGTGGCGCTGACGTTCGACGACGGCCCGGGGATCCTGTCCCCCGAAGCGCTGAAGACCCTCGGTCGAACGAACACCCCTGCCACCTTCTTCCTGGTGGGCAAGCTGTTCGCGGAGCCGGCCTTCGTCGACATCGCGAAGCGCGAGGCGGCCGCGGGGATGGCCTTCGGCGACCACACATGGGACCACGTCGACATGACCCACCGGAACAGACACGCATATGTCACGCAGATCGACCGAACCCGGCACGTCATCCAGAACGCCACCGGCCAACCGGTCAGGCTGTTCCGGCCTCCGTTCGGTCTCCACGACCGAGGGCTCGACGCCTATGTGCGATCGCAGGGGATGCTCGAAGTGCTATGGAGCGTCGACTCGCTCGACAGCCAAGGAGCCAGCGTTCGCCAGATCGTGCAGAGCGTTCGGAAGGAACTGTCTCCCGGCGACATCATCATCCTGCACGACAACCGCAGCACGACGGAGAACGCGCTCCCCAGGATCCTGGCGATCATCCGCCAGCGCGGACTCTCGCCCGTCACGGTGCCGGACCTTTTGACGCAGGACCCGCCGACGCGCCAGCAGCTGTTGCACCACAGCTGCAGTTAGGGCTGCTTCACCACCCGGCCCCCCTTCATCACGAAGGGAACGGACTCGAGCAGCGACACATCTTCGGTCGGATCTCCCGGCACAGCGATGAGGTCGGCGAACAGCCCCGGCTTGATGGCCCCCACACGGTCCGACCAGCCCATAAGGTCCGCGGCGTTCGTGGTCGCGGTCTGGATGGCCTCGGTCGGCGTCTGGCCATGCCGGACCTGATACGCGAACTGCTTGCCCACCCACTCGTGCGGATACCCGCCCGAGTCGGTCCCGTAGGCGAGCTTCACGCCGGCCTTCACCGCCTTCTCGAACCCCTCGCGCTGGGCTCCGGTGGTTTCGCGGTTCTTGCGCAGGACGTCCTTGGACCAGTCGGCGCGGGTGCCCTCTTCCTCGATCCAATCCCCGAAGTACACGTCGGCGACCAGGTAGGTGCCGGCAACCGCCATCATCTCGATGGCCTCGTCGTCCATGAGGGAGCCGTGTTCGATCGAACGGACGCCTGCCCGGACCGCACGCTTGATCCCTTCCGCCCCGTGGGCGTGAGCGGCGACGAACGTGCCGTAGAGCGCGGCCTCCTCCACTGCAGAGCGGATCTCCGCCTCGCTGAACTCCGGTGCACCGGGCACCGTGCCCTCGGTGAGTACGGCGCCGGTTGCGATGACCTTGATGAAGTCCGCGCCGCCATGCAGGATCGCGCGAACCCGGTTGCGGACCTCGTCGACCGAGTTGGCAACGCCGAACCGAAGGTCGATCGGCACCGCTGCATCCACGTCGGGGGCCAAACCCGTGACGTCGCCACCGCCGCCCGCACAGGTCACGTAGGCGCCGGCGCACTTCATGCGCGGACCCTCGACGTCGCCGGCATCGATCGCATCGCGCAGCGCGCAGTCGACGAAGGCCCGGAAGGTCCCGACGTCGCGCACCGACGTGAATCCGGCCAGGAGCGTCGTCCGAGCATTGCGGACGCCACTGAGCGCCTCCTGGGCGCCGGTGCGCATGACCAATCCGGCGTATCCGTGCCCACCATCAACCTCGCCGATCAAGTGCGCGTGACAGTCGATGAGTCCCGGCAGCACCGTGTGCTCGGGCAGGTCGATCGTGGCCGACGGCGACGCCGGGGCGTCGGCGCGTGCCACGACACTGTCGATGTGCGCGCCGCGCACGATCACCGCGTGATCGCGGAGCACCTCGCCCGCTTCGACCTCGAGCACGCGGCCGGCACGGATCACGATCACGTCCTGGTCCATGCGGCGGAGCATACCCCCGAATGTCCGCCGAACGGCCGACAAGGAATGGACCTTCGGTCACTGTTCTTGCATGCCGGAGCGCGTCGATAGGGATATGTGCAGCGGACCAGGGGGGTTCTTCCGTCAAACAGTTCCGTGCGCGTTTCGCGTTCGCCGATCAGGCCGTCGTCAGCCCGTGGGCTGAGACGCCGTGCGGTGAGCAGAGAGCACGCCACCATCACCGCGGGTCGGCCGAAGAGGCTCGCGCTCTCCCCGGAAGGCTCGCAGTGGTTCGCGGAGCGCTTGACGGACTCGACAGAGGTTGGTCGGCGGCACAGGGCGGCGCACCCCGGTGGGGAGATGGATCTCGCGGTTCCGACGGCTGCGAACCAACCCCCCGGGGTGACCCCCTTCAGGCCGGCTCTCTGAGCATGGCTCAGGCGCCGCGCGCCGCCAGTTCGGCGTCGATCGCCCGGGCGAACCGCTCCGCGTCCACCACGGGCCCGTGCCCTCCCAACACCGTCCGAACAGGCAGGTCGCGCAGTCGCGAGAGCGAGGTGACCCCGGCCTGGGGATCATCGAACATCAGCGCATCGTCGACGTAGAACGCGTCCCCAGTGAACAGGGTGCCGGTCCCAGACTCCCAGAGGGCGATCGAACCGGCGGTGTGGCCCGGGACGTGGAGCACCTCGAAGGCCCGGTCTCCCAGATCCACGACGTCCCCCTCAGCGAGCAGCGAGGTCGGCTCCGACGACGGGGTCCGCCACGCGCGCTCGTCGAAGTCGCGCGAGGGCAGGGCCGTGAGGAGCCGGGCGGGCGGTTCGTAGCCGTAGGCGCGGATCTCCTGGGCCAATCCCTCCGGCCAATCCTCAGGGAAGGACGCGATGGCGTACGGGTTTCGAACACCCGCGGCGTCCGCGTCGTGGCAGAGCCGCTGATCGAATGCGGAAAGACCCCCGATGTGGTCGAAATGCTCGTGGGTCACGACGGCGATCACTTCGCGCCCCTGTACCAGTGGAGCCATTTCGCCGCGGAGGTCCCCGACACCGTTGGCCGTGTCCACCAACAGATCGCGATCTCGGCCGCGAACGTGCCAGACGTTCGAGACGAAGAACTCGGCGATGTGCGGTTCCCACAGCAAGTTCAAGCCGGGCTCGATCTCCTCAACGGCGAACCACCGCTCGGCAACAGGGAGCTCCGAGCTCATGCCCGATCCTCGAAGGCAACCGAGCGGGCTGGTTCACGCAGACAGTGCGCGCTGGTCATCGATGCGTTATAGCTGCCCACGCCGACGGCCCCAACGATGTCGCCTTCACTGACGCGCGGGAACGGGTAGTCGGAGGCGAAGAGATCGTTCCCTTCATTGATATTGCCGGTGATGGTGGCGGCGTCCGCTGCTTCACCCTCCACATCCCGGCACAAAACCAGGTCCAGCGCCGCACCGTAGATGAATCGCTCGCCCATCACGTTCCAGCCGATGTCCAGTCCGACGAACCGGACGCCGTCGCGGACCTCCACCGTCACCACCTCCGCAAGCGCGACCCCACATTCCTTCACCAGGAAATCTCCGGGTTCCGTCGTCACCGAGACCCCGAGCGGTCCCAGATGCCGCGCCAGGATCTGGGCCCAAGCGGTCAGATCCAGCGCTTGGTCGCCCGGCCGCTGGGGAACGCCTAGCCCCCCACCCGTGTTGACCTCGCGGATCGGACATCCGGCGGTCTGGAGTGTTCGCGTCATGTCCGCCACCCTGCGAACGGTTTCCTCGAACACCGGGAGTCCATCGCTGAGGTAGCCGTCTCCCACATGGACGTGGACGGTATCGATGATGAGACCGGCTCGCTGGGCGATCGCGATCGCGTCTGCCAACTGTTCGGCCGGTATGCCGAACTTCGTCGGGCGCGCCCCGGCGTAGAGCGTATCGCCAGAGGGCGACCCACCCTCTCCCGATGGGCTCCACGACGCGCCGATCCTGGGGTTCACCCGAAGCCCGATCGTAGAACCGGGTGCCGCGCGTCCGACGCGCTCCAACTGCGAGAGCAGATCGACGTTCAGATGGACCCCCGCGGCAGTGATCCGTTCCAGATCACGCCCGCTCACGTTCGTCCCCGTGTAGCTGATCTCGGAGGGCTCCCACCCGTGGTGCAGCGCCCACTCGATCTCGCCCGGCGAGCACACATCCATCCCGACGAACGGCGCATGCGCTCGCAGGAACGCGAGCACCGCCGGCTCGCGCTGGGCCTTCAACGCGAGGCGGACGATGGGATCAAGACCCGCCCCCGTCATGGCCACTCGGAGCGCGACCGCCTGCTCGGCCACTCGCGTCAGGTCGTACGCGTAGAGCGGCGTTCCGTGCTCCCGGGCAACCCCTTCGGCATCGCGCCCGGCAACGCATAGGCGGCCGTCGCGCACCTCAAGTCCGGGGCGCGCCCACCACGTTCGAAGCGAGAGAGCCATGGCGGAAGGCTACCGGGCCCAGGACCCGGCGGCCGCCCGCGCCCCCGACCGGCGGTTAGACGGCGCCCGAGGTTTCGGGAGAGTTGTCGCGCCCGACCATCATGATCGTGGCGATCAGGGCCACGACGCCGCCGATCATCGACAGGAAGATCCCGCCGTAGAGGCCCGTCGTCACCCTGACCCGGGTCGTACCCGCGGCCACCTCGCCGATGTTCGGCGTTGGGCCCACCGCGGCGCCGGCCCGGAACATGCCGGCGATCGTCATCCCCAAGAGGAAGATGGCTCCGATGCCCATCAGCCCGCCGCTGATCTTGCGGATGCCCGGATCGTCCATGAGCAGATACGCCCCGCCGAACGCGAATACCGCGATGCCGGCCACGAGCGCGGCGATGCCGGTCCAATCCTCGAGTCCCCGGACCCCGACCGTCAACGTGCCGCCTCCAGCCGACCACGAGTAGTACCACCAGTTGAGGTAGATGCCGATGAAACCAAGCAGTCCCCCAACGGTTCCCAGCACACCTACATAGTCGATCTTGTCCTGCCGCATGGACCCCCTCCTAAGTGAACGCGGGCGACCCATCGATTGTGGGTGCGCGACACGGCAGGTGCAACAACCCGGCGCCGGTCAGGGTTGGAGATCAGTGGAGGTGAGGGGACTTGAACCCCTGACCCCTGCGTTGCGAACGCAGTGCTCTACCGGGCTGAGCTACACCCCCATCGGAACGGAACTCAGGGTAGCAGTCAGGCGCGGTCAGACCGCGGACGCAGGCCTGACGACCACGTGGACGTGATCACCTTCACCGAGCGTTCCAAGCCCATTGAAGGTTGGGCGGGCGAGTCCTGCGCCGCCTGCGACGTGGCGGATGGCCGGCGGCCTGGACGCGGCATCATCGGGTGGGCGCGCAGCCCGGACGCGTTCGTGCGGGTGTTGGGCTCCTTGATGCTTCATCGAGATGAGGAGCCAGACATACAGACCCAGGCCAACGCCGAGCAGGGCCGTCAGCGACCACGCGACCCGAAGTGGGGGCACGAGTCCGATGATGAAGGTGAAGCCGATCGATTCGAGAAGGAAGACAAGGACCGTGCGCCGGCGTTCGCGAACGCGTGCTTTCTGGCGTTGAGCGGGGCCGACGAACTGCACTCCCTTGCGCGGGGTGACGATCCAACGTCCTTCGGTTCCGTACGTTTCTGCTTGCGCCAAGAGCTCCATCCTGTGTTCGAAATCCTCGACGCCCTTGTGCGGGTCTTGTCGACGGCGGTCCGTCGGCATCAAGAACGCCACCCACATGATGCCTAACGCAGCCAGGAGCAGCCAGTCCAACTCGCCAGCCTCCGTTCGGATCACCAGGGATGACACACAACATCTAGGCTGGAACCGGAAGCTAGCACCACATCTTGGGGTCACAAAGCACATCGGTGTAATTCCGAGAAATTTTCCACGATCCCGGTTGTTGGCCGCCCGGCGTTCACACGGGCCTGCGAGGTGATTACTCGGCGCGATACTCCCCGGAATCGCCGCCGGACTTGCGCAAGAGGCGCACGCCCTCGATCCTCGCGCTGCGATCGAACGCCTTCGCGGTGTCGTAGAGGCTCAGCGCGGCGACCGTCGCCGCCGTCAACGCCTCCATCTCCACGCCCGTCCGATCGGTCGCGCGCACGATCGATCCCACCCTGATCCGTCCGGTCGCGGCCTCCGGCTCC
>JBDTXD010000057.1:0-8223 GCA_040006375.1 Actinomycetota bacterium | reverse complement strand
CCGAGGTTCCACCGGCGGAGCGCCAGGATCGTGGACATCACCCTGCGCGCCTGCCCGTTCCGGGACCTGCAGACCGATCAGGCCGACCTCATCTGCGGCATCCACAAGGGATTGCTCGAAGGCATCCTCGGCGCTTCACGTCCCGCCCTGCGGCTGACCGCATTCGAACCGCAGACCTCGGGGTCCTGCCGCGCCACCGCTGCGGTGGCCGGGCGCTGAGCCGGGTCCCACCCAGATCCGGGTACGCAGGCAGCCCAGATTCCTGGTCCCCGTACTGAAGTCAGGGGGCTCGACCGCCGATGGAACGGGGGACGCCCGGATGCGGCTTCGCCGTCACCGGGCTCACCACCCGCCGTCGGATATGAGGGGAACGTGAGCATGGAGAAGGCGCCCATCGTCGTCGAGTTCGACGGATGGCTGGAGCAACTGATCGGTGGAGAGGGCTCTGACCTGCACGTGAAGGTCGGTTCGGCTCCGATGATCCGGCTGCCCGACGGACTCTTCCGTCTGGAACGCACCCCCTTGATGCCGGAGGAGACCCAGACCATCGCCGAGGGAATCATCCCGGAAGACCGGATGCAGAAGTTCAAGGATCTGGGCGAGATCGACTTCGCGTACTCCCTGCCCGACATCGGCCGGTTCCGCGTGAATGTCTTCCGCCAGCGCGGGTCGATCAGCATGGTGCTCAGGAAGCTCCGGTTCGGGGGGCCTTCGTTCGAGGAGGTTGGCCTGCCCGAAGCGGTGAAGAACATCGCCGACGAACATCGCGGATTGATCCTGGTCACCGGACCGACCGGTTCGGGCAAGACGACCACGCTTGCCGCCATGATCGACTACATCAACAAGACCAAGGCCGTGCATATCGTCACGGTCGAGGACCCCATCGAAGTTCTGCACAAGGACCACATGTCGGCCATCAACCAGCGCGAGGTCGGCAACGACACGATGGACTTCCTGGCGGCTCTCCGCGCCGCGCTCCGTCAGGACCCCGACGTCATCCTCATCGGTGAGATGCGTGACACCGAGACCGTCCGCGCGGCGATCGCGGCCGCCGAGACCGGCCACCTGGTCATGTCGACGCTGCACACGGTCGATGCGACCGAAACCGTGAACCGCGTGATCGACTTCTTCCCGCCGTATCAGCAGAAGCAGGTCCGCCTGGCGCTCGCGGGCACGCTCCGCGGCATCATCTGCCAGCGACTGGTTCCCACCGTAGACGGCGGGCGGGTCCCGGGGCTGGAGATCCTCATCAATAACGGCCGCGTCGCAGAGCGCATCTCAGACCCGGAGCGGACGCACGAACTGAAGGACGTCATCGCCGAGGGTGGCTACTACGGCATGATCACGTTCGACCAGTCGATGCTGGAACTGCTGAAGGAAGGCAAGATCACGGTGGAGTCCGCCATGAAGTCCGTGAGCAACCAGCACGACTTCCAGCTGGCCATGCAACAGGCCGGTCTCACCGTCCCCGTCTAGGGACCAACAAGACCGGCCAGTCGCCTGCGTCTCAGCTCGCGTCGTCCGCCTTCCCGTTTGTGGCGGCGATGGCGGTGAACGCGCCCACCAGTCCGGACAGTTCCATCGGCACGACGATCTTGGACGATGCCGAGCCACCTATCGACTTCAACGCGTCCAGGTACTGCAGGTTCATCGTCTTCTGATCGACGGTGCTGGCCGTCTCATAGATCTTCTGCAGCGCCAGCGCGAACCCTTCTGCCCGCAGGATGGCCGACTGCCGCTCACCCTCTGCCGTGAGGATCGCGGACTGCTTCGCGCCCTCGGCGTTCAGGACAGCGGCCTGCTTGTTCCCTTCGGCGACGGTGATCGATGCAGACTTGGACCCCTCCGCCTCGGTGACCACGGCGCGCCGCGTGCGCTCGGCGGACATCTGCCGGGTCATGGCCTCCTGGACGGCGGGCGGCGGGATGATCTCGCGGATCTCGACGTTCGTGACCTTCACGCCCCAGCGCTCGGTCACCTCGTCCAGCTTGACCCGCAGGATCTCGTTCATGTTCTCGCGTTTGGCCAGGACGTCGTCCAGCGACATGTCACCGACGACCGATCGCAGCGTGGTCGCCGCGACGTTCTGCGCGGCACCCTCGAAGTTCCCGACCGCCACGACGGATGCCTGCGGGTCGATGACCTTCGTGAACACGATGAAGTCGATGGAGATTGGGGCGTTATCCTCGGTGATGGCGGTCTGGTGCGGGATCTCCAGGTACCGTTCGCGAAGGTCGACCAGCGTCGCCTTGTCGATGAACGGGATCAGGATGATCAGCCCGGGACCCTTGGTACCGAGCAGGCGTCCGAGCCTGAAGACCACGAGCCGCTGATACTCGCGGACGATCCGGATGGCGTTGGCCAAGAAGATGATGACCAGGACCACGATGACCGCGAGTGCGATCAATGCTGGATTCACGCGTTCCTCCCTTCGAGGGCCTGCGGGGAGCCGCCGGCCAGGCCGTGCTCGTCGCGAACCGGTTCGACGGTGAGCACGAGCCCGTCGAGCGCGGTGACCTTGATCTTCGAACCGGGGGCGAGTGGCGCGCCGGCCCTCGCCCTCCACTCCTCCGACGCCACGCGAACCACACCGGTAGGCCCAAGCCCGCCGGCCAGCGCCACGCCCTCGCGCCCGACCATCTCCTGGCCCGGCGAGAGCGCCGGCGTCATGTGGCGCAGCCCGATGAGTTTCGTGAGGAGCAGGCCGAAGAATGCCGCGACCATCGCGGTGACCGCGATGAGCACCAGCGGCGAGACCGTGACGCCGCCCGAGCCGTTGTAGAGAAGCAAACCGCCCGCAACCAGGCAGGCTAGACCCACGCCGGTGAGCGCGCCGTGCGTCGGCGTCTTCACCTCGACGATCAGGAGAACGGCCGAGGCGACCAGGAGCGCCACGCCGATCGAGCGGATGGGCAGGAAGCCGAACGATGCGATCGCGATGAGGAACAGCACCGTGCCCACCGTCCCGCTGAAGATGTGTCCGGGGACGATGATCTCGATCACGATGAGGATGAGTCCCAGCCAGAAGAAGATGAACGCCAGGTTCGGATCGAAGAGGTCGTGGAGCACGCCGACCAGCGGGGCCAGGTGGCGCTCCGAGATGCTCGCCGACGTCAGATCGCCGAACGTGACCGTGTCCCCGTTGGCCAGTGTCACGGTGGTCCCTGAGACCGCCCCGAGGAGCGCCGCTTGCGTCGGTTGTTCCATGTCGGCGATGTGTTCGGCTACGGCGGTCTTCGCGCTGATGCTCAGAGAATCGGTGACGAACGTCGCGGCGATCTTGGCGTTGCGGCCGTAGGTCTCCGCAAGGCTCTGGATCGTCGCAGTGGCGTCCTCGACAACCTTCGAACCCTCCGTACCGCCGGTGAGTCCGACGGGGGTGGAGGCACCCACGTTGGTACCTGGCGCCATCGCCGCGACGGGGCACGACAGCAGGATGTACGCGCCGGCCGAGGCCGCCCGTGCCCCGGGGGGACCGACGTAACAGATGACGGGCACGTTCGAGCCCAGGATGGCTTCGGTGATCTCGCGCATCGAGGACGAAAGCCCGCCCGGCGTGTCGATCGTGAGCAGCACGGCGGCGTCACCGTCGGTATCGGCCTGCTGGATGCCCCCGCGGATCGCGTCCGCGACGAACGGGTCGACCACACCGGTGAGGTGCAGGGACAAGATCGTGTTCGAGGTCGGCGCGTCCGCTGCTGCTGCCCCCTGCATGCCGAACGCGCCGACGGCGAGGAGGGTGACGGCCGTCAGGCCGAGGAGCAGGCGGGCTGCGACTGTGTTTCTCATATGCGAAACCCTATCATGTTGGCCGTGTGTGTGCCTACTCCTGAGCCTACGCCTGCGCGCGTAGGGCGTGCAGTGGGTGGGCATCGGTGCGACCATCTATGGGTCAGTGTCCGGGCAAGCCCGCGCGGCATCGCCTCGCGTATACCGGAGGGAGTACCGGAGTGCCAGACGGTCCGCTTCTCCCCAAAGAGGAACAACAGCTCGTGGAAGGACTCCTCGCCGGTGACGACACTGCCATCCGCACCCTGTATGCCCGCTTCGGTCGCCCCGTGTTCACCCTGGGGATGCGGCTCCTGGGAACCCGCGAGGCGGCCGAGGAACTCACGCAGGACGTCTTCCTTGCCGCCTGGCGAAAGGCCGCCAGTTTCGACCCGAGCCGAGGCCGCCTCTCCACCTGGCTCATGACGATCGCCCACAACCTCGCCGTCGACCGTCTCCGCCGCGACACCGGCGTGACCAAGCCCACCCTGATCCTGGTCGACGAGGTGCCCGAACACGAGAGCCCGGACGAGGAACGCGCCTTCATCGAACACGACGCGGCCATCAGGGCGCTCGCCTCGCTCTCCGCCTCCGAACGCGCGCTCATCGTTCGAGCCTACTTCCGCGGTCAGAGCGCCAGAGAGATCTCCGAACAGGATCAGATCCCGCTCGGTACCGTGAAGACGCGCCTTCGCACCGCACTCATCAAGATCCGCAAAGCGAACCAGGGCAAAGAGCTATGACCTGTTCGGCCGCTCGCACGCTGCTCCCCGAGCGGAGCCTCGGCACACTCACAGGCAGGAACGCGACCGAGCTGGAGCGGCATCTCGCGTGGTGCGCTGCCTGCCGAAAGGAGGCTCGCGAACTGGGCGCGGCCGCCGCCTCGCTCGTGTTCGCCCTGGCACCGCGGGAGCCCGCGCCGGAGTTGGAGGATCGCGTCGTGGCGGCCGTCCAGCACGCGGCATCGGGACGGACACCGGCGCACCGCCGGGGCCGCATGGTCGTCGCGGCGACGGTGGCGGCGATGCTGGCCGTGGCCGGGCTCGGCTTCGGCGCGGTCATGGCCGGAAGGGCGGCCCGCTTCCGCGACATCGCCATCACGACGAGCGTTCGAAACCGCGACGCCGTGGCAACGTTCCGGCAGATCCTCCAGAGCATAGAGTTCACCGATCCGGGCAATAGCGTGGAGATGGGCCAGCTGACGCAGGTCCATGGAGGACCCGCGAGCGGCACGGCCCTGACGCTGCTGGCCCCCTCGGGACAGGACATGGCGGTGGTCACGGTCGCCGCGCTCCGCGTGGATCCGGCGCGATTCCCGCTGGTCGTCACGCTGGTTGGACCGAAGGCCAAGGTACGCGTCGGCGCCATCGCGAAGGTCGACTCCGGGGGTGCGGCGACCATCGCGGCACAGTTGGACCAGGACCTCGCCGGCCTGGATCAGGTGGTGATCCGTGACGTCGGCGGTGACGTGGTCCTGCGGGGCGAGCTCACCTCACGTCAGTTGCAGAGCCCGTCACCGCGGCCCTGACGGTCCGGCAACCTTCCGTATCCTTGGCGACATGCGCTTCGGTCTGGCTCTGCCGCATTACGGATTCTCCGCGCCGGAGGGCGCGGAGCCAAGAGGCGGGCCAAAAGGAGCGGAGGCCTTCGACCTGGTCCGGACCTCAGCGCTTCGCGCCGAGGTCCTCGGCTTCGACTCGGTGTGGGTCTCCGACCACCTCTTCTATTCGTTCGCCCGTTACGGCGCCGATCCCGCGCCGATCGCTTCGCTCGAGGCCATGACACTGCTTTCGGCAGTCGCCGCCCTCACCCAGCACGTCCGTGTCGGAACGCTCGTGCTGTGCGCGCCGTTCCGGAGCCCGGGGATGCTCGCGAAGATGGCCTCGACCGTCGACATCATCAGCGGCGGGCGCCTGGACCTGGGGGTTGGCGCCGGCTGGAGCCAGGAGGAGTTCGACGCGTTCGGGTTCGCGTTCGGTTCGGTGGGGGACCGGTTCGGGGCGCTCGAGGAGACGCTCCGGGTGCTGCAGGCGTTCGGGGAAGTCGAGGGCCCGGTGACGTTCGACGGGCCGTCGGTGCACCTACGCGATGCGCCGATGGTGCCGCCGGCGATCCAGCAGCCCATCCCGGTGTTCGTCGGCGGGAAGGGCGGGCCGCGGCTGCTTCGCCTGGCCGCCACGTACGCCGCCGGCTGGAACGTGGTGTGGCGCGTCGCGCCGGGGGACTACGCCGGGAAGGTCGCCGACGTGCGCGCGGCCTGCGAGCGAGCGGACCGTGACCCATCCACCTTCCGACTCAGCATCGGGCTCTACGGCGTGACCGGCACCGACGAGGGCGCCGCGCGCGAGGCGTTCGAGCGTGGCCGGGCCGCGTTCCCCGGCGGGGCCATGGACACTGAGACCTGGGAGACCTGGCGCGCCGACACGCTCTCGGGTTCGCCGGAGCAGATCATCGAGCGCGTCCGGGCCTTCGAAGTGCTCGGCGTGCAGGAGATCGTCCTGTCGCCGTGGGTGTTGCCGTTCGCCGCCGTCGAACCGGAGCAGGTGGAGCTGTTCGCCGAACGGGTGATCGCGCCGCTGCGCGCCGGAGCCGCCTGATGGAGTTCCCCGCCGCCGCGCTCGCGGTCCTTCGCGAGGAGGCGGCGCCGCTGCACTGGACCGTCATCCAGGATCTCGCCCTGCGGCGCGGCTACCTGGACCCTTTCACGCAGCCTGAGGTCCGCGCCAACCTGCTCGCCGCGCTCCAACAGCTGGCCAAGGACGGCCAGATCGAGAAGCGGCCGAAGGGCGTCTACGCCGTCTCGGACCCGGCGCAATGACGGCCCATCCCTTGACTGACGACCCGGCCGAACATCGCTCGATCACGGGAGGAACCCCTAGCGTCGATACCCAGTTCGTGCTCGTTGAGGACTTCGCGCCGACGTTCGCGGCCTCGGCCGGCATCCAGCCGGGCAACGTTGTGCAGGGCGCGGACTTTATACCGCTGCTGTCGGGAGCCGCCCCCTCCTGGCGAACGGATCTCCTGATCGAACACGGCGGGAACACCGCGACCGTTCCGGCATACTGCGGTGTGCGGTCCGCAAAGTGCGCCATGTTCGGTACTCCGATGGGTTCGAGGAGCTGTATGACGTCCAGGCCGCTTCTGGGGCATCTACCCGAGCCTGACGCCCCCATAGGAAGGGAGCCCCGGCTTGGCGCATCTGTTCGTGTTCGACATCGACGGCACGCTCCTGGACTCCGTCCCGGCGCACGTATCCGCGTTCTTGAAAGCCCTGGCTCTCTTCGACTTCGAGGTTGTCGATCAGCGATGGGATGCGTACCCGGAGCACACCGATAGCGCGATCCTTCGGCGGTTGTCCCAGGTGAACCGGGGCAAGCCGGTCACGATCGAGGAACTCGATGCCTTCGACCGCGAACTCGATGCGTGCTTCCGCGAGTCGTGGCCAGGTTCTGTCGCCGATCCGTTCATGCCCGGTGCCCAGCACGTAGTGGAGTCCATCCAGCGATCTACCAACGCCCACGTCGCGCTGGCCACCGGAGGGCTCATCTCGGCGTCGCTGACGAAGCTCGAGACGATCGCGGTGATCCCGCCGGCCCTGATGGTCACTGCGAGCGACGCCGAACCGCGGGCGGACATCATCCGGATCGCGATCGAACGCACGCTCCATCACTACGGCATCGGATCGACGTCTCAGGTCACCTACGTCGGGGATGGACCCTGGGACGCGATCGCGGCAAGGGCGATAGGCATCGGGTTCATCGGGGTCGGGCCGTCCGTGGAGCGATTCGGCGGCCAGTGTCCACCCGACGCCATCGTTGCGAGCCTGGACGGGATCGACATCACCGACTGGGCGTGAGCCCTCCCGAACGCTCGCTATGCCTCCTCGCCTCCTCGCCTGCGTTCTAGGGAGCGCTAGCGGCGGTAGGCGATGGGGGAGAAGCGCTCGAGCTTCTCGAAGCGGTGTTCGGCCTCTATGTAGCGAAGGGTTCCCGACCTCGAACGCATGACCATCGAGTAGGTGGTGGCACCGTCGGGCCAGTACCGCACACCTTCCAGCAGGTAGCCGCCGGTGATGCCGGAGGCCGCGAAGAACACGTCGTCGCCGCTGACCAGATCGTCGGTGGTGAGAACCGCCTCCAGGTCGAAGCCGTCCTCGACCAGCACCTTTCGTTCGGCGTCATCACGTGGGTACAGCCGTCCCTGCATGGCGCCTCCCAGGCACTTGAGGGCCGCCGCGGAGATCACACCCTCGGGCGTGCCGCCCACGCCCATGCACATGTCGACTTCCTTCCGCGGCATCGCGGCGGCGATCGCGCCCGCCGCGTCGCCGTCGCGCAGGAGGAACACCCGCGCGCCCACCGACCGGACGGACGCGATCAGTTCGGCATGGCGCGGCCGGTCCAGGATGGTGACCGTGATCTCCTCGGGGCGGACGCCCTTCGCCTTCGCCACCCG
>JBDTXD010000056.1:0-8308 GCA_040006375.1 Actinomycetota bacterium | reverse complement strand
AAGAGGTAGGCAAGTTCGGCGGAGACGTCACGGGGTTGGTGCCCGACGCCGTCCGAGACCGCCTGCGGGACCGATTGAGGGCGATGGCATGAGCGATCTCGCCGCCCGCCTCGCGGGACTCGAGGAGATGGTTCGCGAGGCGAAATCGATGCCGCTCTCATCCTCGGCCCTCCTCAACCGCGACGAGGTCCTCGAGCTCCTGCAGCAGATGCAGGAAGAACTCCCGGAAGAGATCAAGCAGGCTCGCTGGGTCGTCAAGGACCGCGAGGACCTGCTGGCGAAGGCGCGGGATGAGTCTGAACGGATCGTCGCCCAGGCCCACGAGGATCAGTTGAAGATGGCGCGCCGTGAAGAGGTCGTCGAGCGCGCACGCGCTGAGGCTGAACGGATCCTGGAGGAAGCCGAGGATGATTCGCGCCGTGTCCGCAAGGAAGCGGAGGATTATGTCGATGCGAAGCTGGCGCAGTTCGAGATCGCGCTCCGGAAGATCCTCGAGGATTCCCAGGTCGCGACGAAGGGCCTGGCCAGGACGCTGGACACCGTCGAAATCGGCCGGGACCGGCTCCGCAATCCGGCCACGACCGCCGAGCAGGAGTTCGGCGCGACCGAGGATACCGACGCCCATGCCGAGCCACCGGCGGCCACCGAGCTGTTCGACCTGGAGGGCGGATGACCCTCGCGCTCATCGATGTTCGCGACCTCGTTGGCCAGCCCGGCACCTCGAAGACCCAAGTCTTGACGGGGACGGTTGAGTCGCTCGGCACCGAGCTTGCCCGCGTCCCGGAGGATCTGCCTATCGGCGGGGATCTCTTGCTGGAATCCGTCGTGGAGGGGATCCTCGTGTCCGGGACGGTCGAGGGCGTCCTTCACCTGCAATGCGCCCGGTGCCTGAAGGAGTTCGAGCAGCCCTTCAGCGTGCCCGTGAACGAACTCTTCGTGGACGAACCGGACCCCGACGCCGACGACTACCCTCTGGAACCCGACGGCGAACTCGATCCAGAGCAGATGGTCAGGGACGTTGTCGGGGTTGAACTCCCATTCTCGCCGCTCTGCAAGCCGGACTGCTTGGGCCTTTGCGCAACGTGCGGCGGCGACAAGAACCTCGGCGAGTGCCCGGGACACGTACAGACGGATCCCCGCTGGGACGGCCTAGCGCAGATCCTTGAGCAGATGGAACAGTAGGAAGGACAGCAGACGATGGCGGTTCCCAAGAAGAAGCAGAGCAAGACCCGCGGCGACAAGCGTGCGGCGAACTGGAAGGCCAAGGCGCCGGCGTACGCGGAATGTCCGCAATGCCGTCAGGCCAAACTCCCGCACAAGGTGTGCGGTAACTGCGGGTACTACGCAGGCCGTCAAGCCGTCGAGGTCGAGTAACGGCGGTGACCCCGGCCCCCGTGGAGGCAGCAGCCGAGGCCCTTGACCGGGCGTTGGGTGTCGCGTTCGAGGACCCGGAGCTACGTCGCGCTGCCCTCACGCATCGCTCCTACGCGTTCGAGCGATCGCTCAGCGTGACGAACGAGCGGCTGGAGTTCCTCGGGGACTCCATCTTGGGCGTGGTCGTGACGGACATGGCGTATCGCGCCTACCCGGACATGAGCGAGGGCATGCTGGCCAAGCTCCGCGCGGCGATCGTGAATATGATCGCGTTGGCGGATGTCGCACGGTCCCTGGGGCTCGGAGACATCGTGCTCCTGGGTAAGGGCGAGGAGCAATCCGGGGGGCGCGATAAGGCGAGCATCCTGGCCGATGCGCTCGAGGCGGTCTTCGGTGCGGTGTACCTGGACCGGGGACTCGACGTAGCCTCCGATCTCATCCGGCGGTTGTTCCGGCCCCGTATGGAGGCCTACGTCCGGGGCGAAGGAGACCGCGACTACAAGACGCTCCTGCAAGAACTCGCATCACATTCCCTGCGGTCGATGCCCGACTACCGCATCCAAGAAGAAGGGCCCGATCACCAGAAAGAGTTCACCGCAACGGTGTTCCTCAGCGGCGAGGAGCACGGGAGCGGGAAGGGCCGATCCAAGAAGGAAGCGGAACAACAGGCTGCACAGGAGGCATACCTCCGTCTGCGTGCCGCAGCGCCGGACGGCTGAGGGGGGACAGGGTGGAGTTACCTGAAGTCGAAGTGATGCGGCGCGACCTGGAGAAGGACGTGGTCGGGCGAAGGATCAAGACCGCCGAGGTCAAGACCTCGAAGAACGCGATGCGCGCGATCCGCCGATACTCGAAGCGGAAGGATTTCACCTCCCGCGTGCAGGGCACGAAGATCGCCAAGGTGGAGCGGCGTGGGAAGTACCTCCTCCTGTACCTCGACTCGTCCGATGTCCTGGTCGTCCATTTCGGCATGAGTGGGCAATTCCAACGAGGAACCGGGCGCACCCCGCTTCCTCCGCACACGCACGTCGTCCTCACGTTCCAGCAGGGTGGCGACCTGCGATTCATCGATCCCCGCACGTTCGGGGAGATGTTCGTCTCGGCGGCGGACGAACTGGGCAAGGTCAAGGAGATCCAACACATCGCGATCGACCCGCTGGACCAGGTGTTCACCTGGCCCACCTTCCAGTACCTGCTCGCCCAGCGCGCCGCCAAGATGAAGTCGATCCTTATGGATCAGAAGTTCATCTCCGGCCTCGGCAACATCTACTCCGACGAGGTCCTCTTCACGGCAGGGCTCCGCTTCGACAGGCTTTCGGACACCTTAAGTTCACAGGAGGTGCGTCGCCTGTACCGCGCCATCCAGGAGACCATCCAAGAAGCGATCAAGCTCCGCGGCACCACCCTAGAAGACGAGGCCTACGTCGATCTCTTCGGTCTGCCCGGCGAATATCAGAACGAACTCAAGGTATTCGGTAGGGCAGGGCTGCCGTGCCGCCGATGCCGTACGCCGATCCAGTCGGTGAAGATCAGCCAGCGGAACGCCTATTACTGCCCACAGTGCCAGTCCTGAAGGGCCGGCGATCGCGAACAGCAGGCCGCTGACCTGGCCTTTCCCGGCCGTTCCCGCCGGGAGTCTCGCCTGCGAATGACAAGCCTGTTAGCATCCGCCCGATGTTCCTCCGTTCGATCACGATCCGTGGCTTCAAGAGCTTCGCGGACAAGACGGTCCTGGAGTTCGTCCCCGGGGTTTCCGTCATCGTGGGACCGAACGGGTCAGGCAAGTCCAACCTGGTCGACGCCATCAGCTGGGCCCTCGGTGAGCAGGGTGCCCGGGCGCTCCGGGGCGGCAACATGGCCGACGTCATCTTCGCCGGCACGCCCTCGCGGCCGGCGCTCGGTATGGCCGAGGTCAAGCTCGTCATCGACAACGGCGAGGGCAAGATCCCCGTTCCGATGACCGAGATCGAGGTTTCCCGAACGATCTTCCGCAGCGGCGAGTCGGAGTACCGGATCGGGGGTCAGATCGTCCGGTTGCTCGACGTGCAGGAGCTGCTCGCCGAGACGGGGATCGGACGCGCGCTCCACACGGTGGTCGGTCAGGGTCAACTCGACGAGGTGCTCACCTCGCGGCCTGAAGAGCGCCGCAAGTACATCGAGGAGGCCGCGGGGATCGCCAAGCATCGGCGCCGGAAAGAGCGTGCCGAACGCAAGCTGACCGGTCTGGATCACGACCTACTTCGCCTGCAGGACGTGTTGGCGGAACTGCGTCGCCAGCTCAAGCCGTTGCAACAGCAAGCGGAGATGGCGACGAAACATGAGGCGCTCACCGCCCAGGCGGAGGAGCTTTCGTGGAAGCTCGCGGCCGCGCGCCTGCGCGCGCTCCTCCGCGAGAGGGATCGGCGCAAGGGTGGCTGGGATGAGGGCTTGGCCGCTCGCGACGCCGCACGAGCCGGTCTCGACGATCTGGACGGCGCGGTCCTGGCCGCTGCCGATGAACGCGCGACCGCATCGAGGGCTCTGGCGGACGCGGAGCTTGCGTTCCGGCAGTCGCAGTTCGATCGCTCCCATGCGGAGCAGGCGTTCAGGGAGTCCGCGGCGGCGGAAACCGTTGCGCGCCAAGAGCTGGCAGCCCAGGCCGGCCGGACCGCTCGGCTGGACACGCTGGGCGATGACCTTGCCCGGGTCGAGGCTGAGCTCGCCCAGGTGCTGGAGGATCTGGCGGCGCGCGAAGCCGAGCTCGACACCGCGGAGGCCGAGTACCGCGCTGCGGAGGAGCGACGCCGTGAGGTGGACGACCTCCGGCGCAGGATGGGTGAGGAGGCGGCCGGACGTCGCGCCGAGATGGAGACCCTGCAGCGCTCAGTCGCTTCGTCCCTGCGTGAACGCGAGCGGCTGACCGAGAACCTGGCCGGCATCGCGACGCGGCTGACCGCCCTTGGCGCCGAACGCGACGGCCTCGAGACCGAGATCGAACAACTCGATGGTCAGACCGCCCCGCTCGCGTCGCGCCGAACCCAGCTCGAACAGGACCGCCGCACCATCGTGGAGAAGATCGAGGAGCTGGAAGAAGCACGGCGCCGGATGGAATCTCGGCGTGACCTGCTCGAGGCACGGCGTCAGGACATCGAGGAGACGCCCGGCTCTCGGTTCGTGAAAGGGCACAAGGGGCGGGCCGTCGGGCTCCTCAAGGATCTGGTCAGGGTCGAAACGGGGCTCGAGCGCGCCCTGGTCGCAGCGCTCGGACCGCTCGCCGACGCGGTGGTGTACGAGAACGGTGCGCGGGCGCTGGAGGATGCACCGAGTGGGGACGGCGCCATCCTTGCCATCACTGCCGGAGGTCCCGTCCCGATAGGTCTGTCCGCCGAACGGAGGTTGCTCGCCGCGGTCGAGGCGGACTCGATGGCCCGCGGCATCGTAAGCACCGTCCTTCGCGACGTCTACCTTGCCGCCTCCGTCGAAGAGGCGGCCGAGAAGCAATCTGCGCACCCCTCGGCCTCCTTCGTCACGGCGGAAGGGGTGCTGGTGGGTCCCGCGGTGATCCATACCGCTCGCGAAGCCGACGTGCGCCTGCGGGAGATACGCGCTGAACTCAAGGTCCTCGAGCATGACCTCGCCGCCACCCGGAACAGCTTGAAGCCCAAGCGTGAGCGTCTGGATGAGATCGGCACCGAGATCACGTTCCTACAGGAACAGATCGTCGCTGCGGACAGCGACATCACGGCCTCCGCCGAGCGTTCCTCGGGCATCGAACGCGAACTCCATGGCCTCCGGAAAGAAGAAGAGGTGCTGGGAGAGCGGCTCGCGGCGCTCGACGCGGACGCCGCCGCGCGCCGCGACCGCCTCGCCGTGATCGAACCGCTCGCGCAGGAGATGCCGGAGCTGCCCGTTGTCCCGCAGCAGCCGGTCTCCGCACGGGTCGCCGTGGAGACCCTTCGGCGGGACCGCGCGCGCCACGACCAGCGGATCCTCGACATGCGGACCGAACGAGATGCCTTGTCGATCCACGATCCGGTTCGCCTGCGGGAGGCGGTGGCCGACGCCGAGGCGGCGCGGTCGGATGCCGAAGACGCCGTCCGCCGCGTGGAGGGAGAAACAGCGCGCACGACGCAGCTCCGCGAAACGGCGGTCGAGATCGAGCGGGCCGCCGCGGAGAAGGAAGCCACGGTCAACAAATCCTGGCGAGATGCCTCCACGCATCTGGATGACCTCCGCCAGCGCTACGAGGACGAAGACCGCGTCCGCGGCGACATCGAGCGGCGGATCAAGGAAGCGGAACGGCTCCTCCGGGAAGGACATCAGCGCGATCCGAAGGAAGCGCTCGAAGGTCTGACGAACGAGGAGGACGTCCAGGTGCTGGAGAAGCGGGCTGAGCTCGTCCAGCGTCGGCTGGCGCTCCTAGGACGCGTCAACCTCCTGGCGACCGGCGAACTGGAATCCATGCAGGAGCGGCACGACTTCATGCAGCGTGAGCTCGACGACGTCAGGAAAGCCCGTCGCGATCTGCTCGAGGTCATCAGCCAGGTCGATCACGAGATCACCGAGACGTTCGACCTGGCGTTCAAGGACGTGGCGGTGCAGTTCGAACGCTTGATAAAGGAACTCTTCCCCGGAGGTGAGGGACGGCTGATCCTCACCGATCCCGCGAATCCCCTCGAGTCCGGGATCGAGATCGAGGCGAGCCCCGGACGCAAACGCGTGAAACGGATCAGCCTGCTTTCCGGTGGGGAACGCTCGCTGACCGCGATGGCCTTCCTCTTCGCGATCTTCACGGCCAGACCTTCGCCGTTCTACTTGATGGATGAGGTCGAAGCGGCGCTGGACGATGTCAACCTGCACCGGTTCCTCCGATTGGTTGAAGGGTTCGCGTCGCAGTCCCAGGTGCTCATCGTCACGCACCAGAAGCGGACGATGGAGATCGCCGGGATGCTCTACGGGATCTCCCTCAACAAGGACGGCACCACTAAGGTGGTCTGTCAGACCCTCGAGCATCCGGAAACGACGCTGACGGACGCGGCTCGAGATGCGGCGGAGATCGAGACCCAGCGGGAAGAGGCAGCTGCCGCGTCGGCAGTGGAGTCGGCCCCCGAGGAGGGCTCCGTGGTCGCGGTGCCCGGCGACGTGCCGGACGGCGCGCCCGTCCACTAGCCTTATCCCCCGATGACCCCCGTTCTGATCGCCGCGGTTGCCGTGCTTGTCTTGGCGACCATCGCCATCTTCGTCGTCCGCCGCCCTAGGGGTCAAGGACGAACGGCCGACTCAACGAGGCTCGGGACCCAGTCCCCGGTCGCGCCCGCCGCGGCGAAAGGCGACGGATTGGGCTTCCGGGTTCGGACCCTCTTCGGCAAGGGTCTCTCCGATGCGACCTGGAACGAACTGGAGGATCTGCTCATAAAGGCCGACCTCGGCCCGGTCGCGGCGGTTGACCTCGTGGCTCGCGTCCGTAAGGATTTCAAGGCTGGACAAGATCCAGTCCAGCTCCTCCGTGCCGACATGGTCGCGGTCCTGGGGGAGGATCCGCCGCTCCAGCTGGCGAACGGCGAACTCACCGTGGTGCTGGTGGTCGGCGTGAACGGGGCCGGCAAGACAACGACCATCGGCAAGCTCGCTCGCCGACTCTCCGACCAGGGGAAGAAGGTGTCGCTTGCCGGCTCGGACACGTTCCGTGCAGCGGCCGGGGAGCAGCTCGAGGTCTGGGCAGAGCGCTCAGGCTCCCATCTCGTCTCGCAGGATCGCGGCGCCGACCCGAGCGCAGTTGCCTTCGACGCGGTGAAATCCTCTCAGGCACGGGGGTCCGACGTGCTGATCGTGGATACCGCCGGCCGGCTGCACACGAAGGTCCCCCTCATGGACGAACTCAAGAAGGTCAAGCGGGTCATCGAGAAGGCGGGCGGAAGGATCGGGGAGACGCTCCTCGTGTTGGACGCCCAGACGGGGCAGAATGGTATCGCGCAAGCCCGGGCGTTCACGGAGGCCGTTGACGTTACCGGCGTGATCCTCACGAAGATGGATGGATCGGCCAAAGGCGGCATCGTCGTTGCGGTGCGGGAGGAGCTCGGGGTGCCCATACGGTTCATCGGAGTCGGAGAGGCAGTGAGCGACCTGCAGCCCTTCGACCCCACCGCGTTCACCGAACGGCTCCTTGCATGAGCGGGGCCAAGATCCTCATAGTGGAGGATCACCAGACCATGCGAGAGGCTATGCGCCTGGTCTTAGAGCCGGAAGGGTTCGACATCCGGGAAGCCGCCGACGGTCCCGGAGCGCTCGCCACGATCCGTCAAGACCCGCCGGACCTCGTATTCCTGGATCTGAACATCCCCGGTTCGAGCGGGTCCGACGTGTTGCGCGAACTGAAATCAGACCCAGCCACGGCAGGGGTTCGCGTCATCATCGTGACGGCCACGGGTGAAGAGGCAAGGCAGCGGGTTCTCAAACTTGGTGCGGACGGCTACTTCACGAAGCCGTTCAGCCCGATCGCACTGCTTCGGACAGTGGAGCAGGTTCTCGCGGAGCCGCCGGCCCAGCTACCGGGATCGTAACCAGGAACGTCGACCCCGCCCCCGGCGCGGAGATCAGCGAGACCGTCCCACCCATAGCGGTTGCGAGTTCGCGCGTGATGTAGAGCCCGAGGCCGACACCGTGGGTGTTCCGGGTTGCTTCGGAGTCGGCCTGTGCGAAGCGCTCGAAGATCTTGGAATGCTCACTGTCGGGGATCCCAGGACCGTGGTCCCGAACGTTGAAGACAATCTGGTCTTCGGTGCCCGGACCCGCTTCCAATCCGACGTGTTCTCCCGCGGGAGAGAACTTCAGGGCGTTCCCGACGAGGTTCGTCAAGATCTGGCCCAGGCGCTGCGGATCGGTGACGATCCCCACAGGACATCCAGGCAGCGCTCGGGTATCGATCCGGGGTGCGGAATCGCCCATCCCGCTCACG
>JBDTXD010000055.1:0-8396 GCA_040006375.1 Actinomycetota bacterium | reverse complement strand
GGTCTGGCCCTGCACCACCGAGTCGTACTGCTGATGCACCCACCGTTTGCTCGCCACGTTCGGCGAACCGAGCACGGCGAAGAAGGCCTCGGTCAGGTCGCCGTCGAACGATATGAACGTGGGATCGTCGCCGGCGGCGGACGGAAGCACGGCAGGCGCCTCGCGAGGGCGGTCGTATTCGGGTCCCTCGTCGGTGAGAGAGCGTGCCGGCACCTCCGCCACGGTCTCGCCCTGATGGGTGACCGTAAGCACGCCGCCGGCTACGAGCTCGGCGATCACCACGGCGTTCAGGCCCCACTTCTCGCATACTTCCTGCACCGCAGGTAGTTGCGAAGGATCCACGATGGCCAACATCCGTTCCTGTGACTCACTGGTCAAGATCTCGAACGGTTCCATCCCTGACTGGCGAAGCGGCACCGCGTCCAGGTTCAGCCGCGCGCCCATCCCGGCGCGGGCGGCCGACTCGCTCACCGCGCACGTGATCCCCGCACCGCCCAGGTCCTGGAGCCCTTCCAGCAACCCCTCCTCGATGAGTTCCAGGGAGGCTTCGATCAGGAGCTTCTCCGCGAACGGGTCGCCGATCTGGACGGCGGGGCGGGCGCCATCGGAAGACTCCAGCGTGGCGGAGGCGAGCACGCTCACCCCACCGATCCCGTCACGCCCGGTGCTCGCGCCGTACAGGACCATGAACGAACCCTCCCGGGCGATCAACGAGGCAGAGGTCGCGAGCTTGTCCGCCCGCGCGAGCCCAACGCACATGACGTCGACCGTCGGGTTCGCGGTGTGCGGTTCGGCGAAATGGATCTCCCCGCCGACCGTCGGCACGCCGATGCAGTTCCCATAGCCGCCGATCCCCGAGACGATGCCACCGAGCAACCACCGGTTCTTCGGGTCGGTGAGCGGCCCGAACATCAAGGGGTCGAGCAACGCGACGGGGCGCGCACCCATGGAGATGATGTCCCGTACGATCCCGCCGACGCCGGTGGCGGCACCTTGATAGGGCTCGATCGCGCTCGGATGCGAGTGGGATTCCATCTTGAACACGACCGCGATCCCCTCGCCGATGTCGACGGCGCCTGCATCCTGTCCGGGTCCGACCAACACTGCGGGCCCTTCAGTCGGAAGCGTCTTCAGGTGGATCTTCGAACTCTTGTAACTGCAGTGCTCGGACCACATGGCGCCGTACATGGCGAGTTCGGCGGGCAGGGGTTCGCGGCCGAGTGATGCGACGATCCGTTCGTGCTCGTCGTCTTTCAGGCCGAGCCGCCGATAGAGAGGCACTTCCGGCGCAGCCTCGATCACTTCGCGGCACCTTCCACGGCGATCGTGAGCAACGATGCGAACATCCCCTGGCCGCCCGTCGGCCCCACATCCGGGTCCACCGCGTGCTCCGGGTGCGGCATCAAGCCGACCACGTTCCCGCGGTCGTTCCGCACGCCGGCGATGTTGCCGATGCTGCCGTTCGGATTGACGTCCTCGCTCACCAGACCCCGGGCATCCGCGTAGCGGAACACCACCCGGCCCGCACCTTCGATCTCGGCCAGCTGCGCGCGGGTTGCGACGAACTGCCCCTCTCCGTGTTTGATCGGCACCTGGATGGTCTCGCCGGGCTGCATGCCGGCAGTGACCGCGGTCTGGGACGTTTCCACGCGGAGCCAGAGGTCCTTGCAGACGAAGCGGAGCGAGCGGTTGCGTATGAGCGCGCCGGGGAGCAGCCCGGACTCGCAGAGGATCTGGAACCCGTTGCAGATCCCAAGGACCGGTCCTCCCCGGGCCGCGAACCCTGAGATCTCCTGCATCAGAGAAGCCTTACTGGCGATGGCGCCGCATCGGAGGTAGTCGCCATAGCTGAACCCGCCGGGAAGCACCACCGCATCCACGTCCTGGAGGTCGTGCGAGGCGTGCCACAGGGGGACACCGACGCCGCCCATGAAGGTCACGGCGTTCAGCGCGTCCCGGTCATCGAGCGAACCCGGGAACGTCACCACACCGATACGCGCGGCCGCGGTCACCTCAGACCTCCTGCTGGCCGAGGATCCGGTAGTCCTCGATCACGGGGTTCGACAGGAGCCGCTGCGCGATCTCCTCGACCTGCGCGCGCGCGGCGGGCTCGTCAGGGGCATCCACCGACAGCTTGATGTGCTTGCCGACGTGGACGCCGGTGACCGTGCTCCAACCCATCGTCGGCAGCGCCGCCTCCACGGCTTTGCCCGCCGGATCGGCCAGTCCAGCCTTGAGCGTGACCAATACCTCGAACGTGAACGTCATCCCGCTCCCTCCGCGGTCTCCCCGCCGCCCTTCTCGTCCACGCCCATGCGCTGCCGATAGTCGCCGAACGTCTCACCGGCGATGCGTTCGTAGGCCTGGATGTAGTTCTCGGAGGTGCGCGTGAGCACCTCCGCCGGGAGCTGCGGGGGCGGCGGTTCGCGGTCCCATCCGCTCGCGTCCAGCCAGTCGCGGACGTACTGCTTGTCGAAGCTGGGCTGCGCGCGGCCGGGTGCATAGGCGTCGGCGGGCCAGAACCGGGACGAGTCGGGCGTGCCAACCTCATCCACCAGGATCAACTCACCACCTGAGAAGCCGAACTCCAACTTCGTGTCTGCGACGATGATGCCCCGTTCACTCGCGACCTGGGCGATGCGTTCGTACACCGCGACGGTGAGCTCTCGGAGGCGCTCCGTGAGACCGAGACCGACCAGGTCGGCGCACTCTTGGGGGGTGATCGGCATGTCGTGGCCTTCGGATGCTTTGGTGGTCGGGGTGAAGATCGGCTCGGGCAGCTGAGAGGATTCCTGGAGCCCTGGGGGAAGTGGCACGCCACAGACCTCGCCGCGCTCGCGGTACTGCGCCCAGCCCGACCCGGCGAGATAGCCGCGGGCGACGCACTCCACAGGGATGACCTCCGCGCGCCGCACCAACATGGCTCTGCCTGAGAGTTCCGGCTCCTGCGAGTAGGGCGCCGGGAACCTCCATCGCTCGGTCGTGATCTCGTGATTGCCCACCAGGTCAAGCGTCCGGTCGAACCAGAACGAACTGAACGCGGTGAGCACGCGCCCTTTCTCTGGGACGGGGTTCGCCAAGATGACATCGAACGCGCTGAGCCGGTCTGAGGCCACCAGCAAGAGCTGGTCGGGACCGGCGCCGTAGAGGTCACGGACCTTCCCCCTGGCGTGCAGGCCCTCGGTCGCGCCCATTCAGGCGCCCTCGACCGGGAGTTTCTCCAGCTTGTCGAACACGCCGCCCATGTTCCGCAGGAACCGCTGCGGGTCGAAGAGCCGGTCGAGCGCAGCCGCATCGAGCAGCTCGCCCACCTGCGGGTCGGCGGACACCTGTTCCTGGAACGACGCGGCCTCGTCCCATGCCGCCGCGGCGGCGCGTTGGACGATCCGGTAGGCGTCATCGCGCTGGAGTCCCGCATCCACCAGCGCGAGGAGCACCGACTGACTGAAGGCGATCCCGCCCAGGGAACGCACGTGCTCGGCCATGCGTTCGGGGAAGACGACCAGGCCGTCCATCACCCATGCCATGTCGGCAAGCATGAAGTCCAGCAGTCCGGTGGCGTCCGGGAAGATCATCCGTTCGGCCGAAGAATGCGAGATGTCCCGTTCGTGCCAGAGGGCCATATTCTCCAGGGCGGCCTGCGCGTGTCCGCGGATGACCCTTGCCAGTCCGCTCACGCGTTCGCTCACTACGGGGTTCCGCTTGTGGGGCATCGCGGACGAACCCTTCTGCCCTTCCGCGAACGGCTCCTGGACCTCTCGAACCTCGGTGCGAGCCAGGTGCCGGATCTCGGTGGCCATCTTGTCCAGCGTGCCCGCCGTCACCGCCAGCGACGACATGTACTCGGCGTGTCGGTCGCGCTGGATGATCTGTGTCGACGCCTCGGCCGAACGCAGCCCCAGCTGCGCGCAGACCTGCTCCTCGACGCGCGGGTCCACCGCCGCATACGAGCCGACCACGCCGCTGACGGCACCGACGCTCACCGACTCACGAGCGCGGCGGAGGCGTTCACGATCGCGGTCAAGCTCGAACGCCCAGACGGCGAGCTTGTGGCCGAAGGAGGTGGGCTCGGCGTGGATCCCGTGCGAGCGCCCCATGCTCGGCGTTCCCCGGAACTCCAGCGCCCGGCGCTTCACCACCGCGAGCAACGATTCCACCCGCGCGAGCAGCAGGTCGGCCGCCTTGCGAAGCTGTAACGCGAAGCCCGTATCCAGCACGTCGGAGGATGTCATCCCGAAGTGGATCCATCGGCCCTCGGGGCCGATCGAGTCCGCCACCACATCGACGAACGCTGCGATGTCGTGCCGCGTCTGTTCCTCGCGCTCCTGAACGGCTTCAACCGTGAAGGCGGCGCGTGCGCGGCACGCGACCGCGTCCTCGGGCGGGATCTTCCCGAGCTCAGCCCAAGCTTCGACAGCCAGGAGTTCGATCTCGAGCCAATGCTCGAGCCGCGACCGGTCCGACCAGACCGCGGCCATGTCCGGGAGGCTGTAGCGAGGGATCACGGCACCCTCGAGATCACAGTTTCAGGCCCTCCGCCATGTCGTCCTTGAACTGCCACAGGGTCTGGGCGACCTCGGGGTCACTCGTGGCCACCACCTGGGCCGCGAGCACGGCCGCGTTCACGGATGAATCCACGCCCACGGTCGCGATGGGCACGCCCGTCGGCATCTGGGCGGTGATGGCAAGCGCCTCATTCCCGACCATCTGCGGGGCGGTCGCGATCGGTACCCCGATCACGGGGAGGATCGTCCTGGCCGCGACCGCCGCCGCCAGGTGTCCAGAGAGCCCCGTGGAGCAGATCACGACCTTCAATCCCCGTTCGAACGCTGTGCGAGCGTATTCGTCAACAAGATCGGGGTTCCGCGAGGAGGACATGACGCGAACCTCGTGGCCGATCCCGAACTTCTCCAGGATCAGCCCCGCCTGTCGCATGATGGGCAGTTCCGCCGGCGAAGCCGCCAGCACTCCCACCCTCGGCGTGTCGCTCATACGCCCCCTTCCGCCGCCGAGGCGGCGATGTCGTGTCGGAACTGCATCCCGTCGAAGCCGATCAGCGAAACCGCCCGGTAGGCCCGCTCGCGCGCCTGTGTGAGCGTCTCGCCCAGCGCCGTCACGGTGAGCACGCGACCTCCCGCGGTCACCACTCTATCGTTTCGCTCTGCGGTGCCCGCGTGAAACACCGTGACACCTTCTACCGCAGCCGCGTCGGAGAGACCTTCGATCGGCACTCCAGCGGAGTACGTGCCCGGATACCCACCGCTGGCCAGCACCACTGTGAGCGCCGAGGAATCCCGGAACGCCGGCGCGGCAATGCCCTCAAGTTCTCCGCGGGCCGTAGCCATGAGGAGGCCGGCGAGGTCGGTCTCCAAGAGCGGGACGACAACCGCCGTCTCCGGGTCCCCGAACCGCGCGTTGAATTCCAGAACCTTCGGGCCGTCCTGCGTCAGCATGAGTCCGGTGAAAAGGAGACCGCGGAAGTGGGCACCCTCCTGCACCATCCGCCGCGCAGCGGGATGGACCACCTGCTCCCAGATCCCTGCCTCCGTAGCCCGGTCGACGAACGGCAGCGGCGCGTACGCCCCCATCCCCCCGGTGTTCGGACCGGTATCGCCGTCACCGATCCGTTTGTGATCCTGGCTGAGCCCGAGGGGCACCACCGCATCGCCATCGACCAGGGCGAAGGCGCTGATCTCCTGCCCTTGGAGGAGCTCTTCGACCACAACGGTGGACCCCGCGCTCCCGAACGCGCCCCTGAGCAGACAGTCCTCGATGGCCCTCACGGCGGTCGCTCGATCGTTCGCGACCACAACCCCCTTGCCAGCGGCCAGCCCGTCGGCTTTGATCACTGCCCGGCCCTGCAGTTCCGCATCCAGGAACGCGATGGCGAGCCCGGGGTCGACGAACGAGGTGCCGCGCGCGGTCGGGATGTGCTCCTTAGAGAGGATGTCCTTCGCGAACGCCTTCGATCCCTCGATGCGGGCGGCCGCGGCCGAAGGACCGAAGACCAGGCGACTGCGTTCGGTCAGGCGATCGGCGAGGCCGGCGACCAGCGGCGCCTCCGGGCCGATGATCGTGAGATCGGCGTCCAGGTGCTCGGCGAGGGTCACGATGGCCTCGAGGTCATCGGCCGATGCGCGATGGCAGGTGGCGAGTTCGGCGATGCCGGCGTTGCCCGGTGCCGCGTGCAGCTCGGAAACGGACGGGCTCCGCGCCAACCCCCAGATCAACGCATGCTCTCGGCCGCCACCGCCGACGACCAGCACCCTCATCCGACGGGCAGGCTCTGTTCCCGAGCGGGGCCCACAGAGACGACGCTGACCGGAACGTCGACCAGTTCCTCCATGCGACGAACGTAGTCTCGCGCCTGCTTCGGGAGATCTTCGAAGGTCTGGGCTTCATCGATCTCCTCATCCCAGCCCTCGAGTTCCTCGAAGACCGGCTCCGCCGCATGGAACAGCGACTGATGGGGCGGGAAATCGTCGAAGGTCTGGCCGTCTGCGACGTATCCCGTGCAGATCTTCACGCGCTCGAACCCCGACAACACGTCGAGCTTGGTCACGAACAGCTCGCTGAGCCCGTTGATGCGGGCGGCGTACCGGCCGAGCGCCGCATCGAACCACCCGCACCTTCGTTTGCGCCCGGTGACGGTTCCGAACTCCTTGCCCCGCACACCGAGCCGCTCGCCAACATCGCCAGTGTCCTCGGTGGGGAACGGGCCGGCCCCCACGCGAGTGATGTAGGCCTTCACGATCCCGATCACGCGATCAACGTGCTTGGGTCCGATGCCGGCCGAGGCGAGCGCGTAGCCCGCCACCGGGTTCGAGGACGTGACGAAGGGATACGTCCCTTTGTCCAGATCCAGGAGCGTCCCCTGGGCGCCTTCCAACATGACCTGCTTGCCGGCGCGCAGCGCCTGGTCCAGGAGTTTCCCGGTGTCGGTGACGTACGGTTGCAGCGTGTCGGCGAGTTCCATGTACTCCTGGACGATCCGTTCGGCGTCCAACGGAAGCCGGTTGTAGATCTTCGTGAGGATGAGGTTCTTCTCGCGTAGGACGATCTCAAGTTTCGCGCGGAAGATCTTCGGGTCGAACAGGTCTTGCACACGGATCCCGATCCGCGCGGCCTTGTCCCCATAGGCCGGACCAATCCCTTTCTTCGTGGTCCCCAGGGCGTTCTTGCCCAGGAAGCGCTCGGTGACCTTCTCGAGCTCCAAGTGATAGGGCATGATCAGGTGCGCGTTGCCACTGACCTTCAACCTGCTCACGTCCACGCCCGCCTCGGTGAGTTCGCGCATCTCCTTCAGCAGGTGGCGGGGATCGACCACCACCCCGTCGGCGATGACCGAGGTGATGTGGTCGTACAGGATGCCCGAGGGGATGAGTTGGAGCTTCAGCAGCCGTCCCTCGGCGATAACCGTGTGGCCAGCGTTATTCCCGCCCTGGTAGCGGACCACGAAGTCCATCCGGTCCGCGAGATAGTCGACCGCCTTGCCCTTGCCCTCGTCTCCCCACTGGGTCCCGAGCACGATGGAAGCTGGCATACGGCGTCAGTCTACCGGCAGGCAACGGGTCGTTCGGCCTAGCCATTCGGCTCATTGACGTGCCTGGTCGCCATTGGTACGGTCCTCGCCAGTAGCTGACCAGATAACTGGAGGCCGCGGCGAGCTTTGCAGCGTTCGTCGTGGTCTTTTTCCGTTTCAAGGCAGCACAAGTGAGAAGGGAGAACTCGCGGTGGGTGGGATCGATTGGCACATCATCCTGGCGGGGTCGATCGTTGGGTTCACGGTTGGCCTGACGGGTATGGGCGGCGGGGCCCTGATGACACCCATCCTCGTGATCTTCTTCCGCATCACGCCCACGTCTGCAGTCACGTCGGATCTCATCGCCGCCGTATTCATGAAGCCTGTCGGGGGTGGGGTCCACATCCGCCGTCGCACGGTTCGCTGGGAGCTGGTCCGCTGGCTCGTCCTCGGTTCCGTACCGGCCGCGTTCGTGGCGGTCTTCGCGTTCCACTTCGCCTTCAACGACAGCATCCAGTTGGAGGCCAAGACCAAGATCTTCCTGGGATGGACGCTGACGCTCGCAGCCGGAGCGATGGTCTTCAAGGCGTGGCTCCAGGGCCGGCGAGCAGCGGGAGCGCGCGCGCGCACCGAGGTCCCCTCCAAGGGCGGCGGCCGGATCGACGTGAAGGTCGTTCCGACCGTCCTGATCGGCGTGCTTGGCGGCGTCCTGGTCGGACTCACCTCTGTCGGATCGGGCTCGATCATCATCGTGTGTCTGATGCTGATCTACCCCGAGCTGCGCGGCGCCGAGCTCGTCGGAACAGATCTGGTGCAGGCCGTTCCCCTTGTGCTCTCGGCTGCGCTCGCTCACATCCTGGTGGGGAACCTGGAG
>JBDTXD010000054.1:0-8498 GCA_040006375.1 Actinomycetota bacterium | reverse complement strand
GGAGTTGCGGTCCGCGCCGTTCGCGGTCTCGCCCGCCGAGGTCGCCGACGTGATCATCGCGGTGATGGCGAGCGGCGCGGCCGTGGTGTGGGCGCCACCGCCGGTCCGCTGGGTGATGAGCCTCCTCCGCCACCTTCCCAGATCGCTCTTCCGGCGTCTGGAGATCTAGGCGTTGGCAAGACTCCGCACCGCCGACCCCCCTCCGGCGACACGCAGCAAACACGCCGCAGCCCGTCGTCGTCATCGTCTTCGCCGAACCATCCTCGCCGTCTTCCTGGTCGTGATGGTTCCGCTCAGCTGGTCCTACTACCGGGCTGTCACGGCGCCGGGGAGCGCGCCGCTGTCCGTCAAGAGCGTCGAGTGGTTCAAGGGTCTACCCGGTGGGACCTGGGTCACGCTGAAGACCGAGCGACTCTGGTACTCCTGGCACAAGCCGCCGGTCGGCGGCTCGCTGGTCGGCGGTATCCCGGCCGAGTCTCCGGCAACCACACAGACACCCAGCCCGGCCGCCGGCGTCCCGGCGCTCCGGCACCTGCCCACACCCGCCAACATCAAGCCCTTCGTCTCGAACCCGCTCCCCAACGAAGGGGTCTGGCAGCCGGTCGGGAGGACGGTTAAAGGCGTCCCCACCACCCGCGTCGCGTTCCTGCGGCCCGATGGACAACACACCAGCCTGCTCGGGACCGTGATGTGGATGGACCAGACGCTTCTATCGACCCGGCTCATCCCCGGCACGCAGGTACCGGGCGGGGCGTCCACCCCCGCGGAGATCCCGAAGGCGCAATTCGACTCCCTGGTGGCCACCTTCAACTCGGGATTCCTCCTGAAGGACTCGCACGGAGGGTTCTACGTGAACGGGCACACGTACGCGCCGCTCGTTAACGGGCAGGCATCGATGGTCATCTACAAGGACGGCACCGTGGACATCGGGCGCTGGGAGAACGAGGTCACCATGACCCCGCAGGTGGCGGCGGTCCGCCAGAATCTCGCGCCCCTGGTGGACAACGGGCGACCCGTGGCCGGGCTGGCGCAGGATTCGTTCCTGAAGTGGGGGGCGACGCTCGGGAACACAGTCCTGGTCTGGCGTTCCGGCGTTGGGATCACGGCGGACGGCGCCATCGTCTACGCGGCCGCACCGGCGCTCTCGGTGCGATCGCTCGCGAGCCTGCTTGCGCGCGCCGGCGCGGTTCGGGGGATGGAGCTCGACATCAACCCAGAATGGACTACCGGCATCTACTACACCGCCGCGCCGAACTCATCCATCGGCATCTACCCGCATCTGCTGCTGGCGACGATGCAGCGCAGCTCGCAGCGGTACCTGATCCCCGACGAACGCGACTTCTTCGCCGAGTTCATCCGGCCGAAGTTGCTGAACGGGGCTTAGCCGCACCCGGCGATGCGCTGGGGGATCACCCAATGGCGGTCATCCGATGAACTCGAGCCGGTGGCGGTGCTCCGCGAGTCTGGCCGCGACGTCGGCGGCCAGCGCGTGGTCGCGGTCGGGTTCGTCCGCCGGCGCCTTCGTGCCGTCGAGTTCGCCGGAGAGGTAGCGCTGGCCCGTGTCGGGGATCACCGTGACGATCCGGCGGAACTCGGGGTGGGCGACCGCGAGCTTGTGTGCGGCGGCGATGTTCATGCCGGAAGACGGGCCGCAGAGGAGGCCCTCCTCTGCGGCCAGGCGTCGGGCGGTGTCCAGGGACTCGGCGGTAGTGACCGTGACGATGCCATCCATGAGGGCCAGATCGAGATTGGGTGGGATGATGCCGTCGCCGATCCCGGGAACCCCGTGGGTGCCCCAGCGCTGTTCACTGATCAACGGGCACTCGGCGGGCTCGGCGGCGTAGACACGGACGGCCGGTTCGTGGGTCTTGAGCGCGCGGCCGACGCCGGTGATCCAGCCGCCGGTGCCCTGCGCGCCGACCACCGCGTCCACGGCGCCGCCGGTCTGCTCCCAGATCTCCTCGCCGCTCGCCTTCTGCGCGTCGGGGTTGTCGGGGTTCTCGAATTCGCCCGGGAAGAAGTAGGAGTCCGCGTCTTCCGCGACGATCTCACGCATGCGGTCGAGCGCGAGATCGATGTCGGTTCCCGCGCCGGGGGTGAGGACGAGTTCGGCGCCGTAGGCGCGGATCATCGTCTTGCGTTCATCGCTCATCCCGTCGGGCATCACGATGATGCAGGGGTAGCCCTTGATGGCGGCGACGGCCGAACACGCGATCCCGGCGTTGCCCGTGCTGCATTCGATGATCGTCATGCCCGGCTTGAGATCCCCGCGCGCCTCCGCGAGGCCCAGCATGTCGGCGTAGATCCGGTCCTTCACGCTTCCGGTCGGGCCGAACCACTCGACCTTCACCAGTAGTTCGACGCCCTGGGGGGTGACGCGCTGGAGGCGGAGCATGGGCGTGCGGCCGATCGTGCTGAGCAGTGTCGGCACCACCTCGCGATACGCATCCCAGTTCGTCATCGAGTCCTTCCCTAGTCAGCGGTCTATCCGGCGGCCGGGCGGCTCCGTTCCTTATAGCCGAGGCGACGGCTGATGGAGCCCGCCGCCTCGATCGTGAAGCGAGCCATACGCGGCATGTCGACCGGCCGCATACGGAATGCCGGCCCGGAGACACTGAGCGAGGCGATGACGTCGCCTTCGACGTCGTGGATCGGCGCGGCGACGGCGTTAAGGCCCTCCTCCAGCTCCTCGATGGTCTGCGCGTAGCCCTTCGTCCGCACTTCTTGGAGCGCGACCCGCAGCTTTGTGGGGTCGGTGAGCGTGTGGGGCGTCGCACGGTCCAGGTGGTGGGCAAGAAGACGGTCGCGTTCGGTGTCGGGGAGCCAGGCGAGGAGAACCTTTCCGTTGGAGGTTGCGTGCAGCGGGGTGCGCTGACCGACCCAGTTCACGCTGACGATGCTGCGAGCGCCGGCGACCTGATCGACGTAGACGACGTCGTCGCCCGAGAGGACCCCCAGGTTCACGGTCTCGCGGGTCTTGTCGGCCAGGGATTCCAGGACCGGTCGCGCGGTGCGCACCACATCCATGTTGCCGATGGCGGCACCCGCCAAACTCACCAGGCCGTAGCCGATCCGGAACTTGTCGGTGACCGGGTCGCGCTCCAGGAAGCCGTGCTCGGCGAGCGTTGCGAAGAGGCGGGAGGCTGTTGCTTTGTGGACGTCCAGTTCGCGGCCGAGCTCGGTGACGCCCATCTCGCCGCGTTCCGCGATCAGTTCTAGGGCGCGAAGGGCGCGACGGACCGACTGGAGGTTGCCGGTCTCGGGGTTCGTCATCCGCAACACCGCTTCTCTCTCCGCAACGGGTGGGTCGACGCTACCGCCGATGACGACGCGAGGTCAAACGCGGGCGAGACCCCTTCCCCTTCAACGGAGGAGCCCCAAGGGGGAGGCCTCGCCGAGGTTGCGGCCTCCGCACCTGCTGCGTTGACGCTCTTCGCCCCCTGCCGGACGCTTGAGCCGTGACCGAGGCGCCGGATCGCTATTGGCGCGCCGCCGAACCGAAGGCGGCGTACGAAGTCATCATCGTGGGAGCCGGCGGCCACGGACTCGCGACCGCCTACTACCTGGCCAAGAACCACGGGATCACCGACGTCTGCGTCGTCGAGAAGGGCTGGCTGGGCGGCGGCAACATGGCCCGCAACACCACCATCATCCGCTCCAACTATCTCCAGGACGAGTCCGCCGCCATCTACGAGCACTCCCTCAAGCTCTGGGAAGGATTAGAGGAGGCGCTCGGGTTCGACATGCAGTTCAGCCAGCGCGGCGTGCTGCATCTCATCCACGACTTGGGAACCCGGCGTTCGTCTGCGCGGACGGTCAACGCGAACCGGCTGAACGGGATCGACGCAGAACTGTTGGACGCGCAGCAGGTTAAGGACGTCTGTCCGATCATCAATATCTCGCCGGACGTGCGGCACCCGGTGATCGGGGGCACGCTCCAGCGGCGCGGAGGGACCGCGCGGCACGACAAGGTCGCGTGGGGGTTCGCGACGGCGGCCGACCGGCTCGGGGTGGATATCGTCGAACACGCCGAGGTCACGGGGTTCACCCGGGACGCGAGCGGCGGCGTAACCGGCGTTGCGACCTCGCGCGGCACGATCCGCGCCAAGACCGTCGCGCTGGTCGCGGCCGGGCATTCGTCGGTGCTGGCGTCGATGGCCGGGCTGCGGCTCCCCATCCAGTCGCATCCATTGCAGGCGTTGGTGAGCGCGCTCTACCAGCCCGTCCTGCCGTGCGTGGTCATGTCGAACGCCGTGCATGTCTACGTGTCCCAAGCCGACAAGGGCGAGCTGGTGATGGGAGCGGGGATCGATGCCTACAACTCCTACGCCCAGCGCGGCTCGTTCCACGTGATCGAGCACCAGATGGCGGCGGCGGTCGAACTGTTCCCCATGTTCGCGCATGCGCAGCTGCTGCGGACGTGGGGCGGCATCGTGGACGTGTCGCCGGACGCCTCACCGATCATCGGGCCGACGGGGATCCCGGGGCTGTTCATCAACTGTGGGTGGGGAACGGGCGGATTCAAGGCCACGCCGGCATCGGGCTGGGTCTTCGCCGAAACGATCGCGCGGAAAGAGGCGAGCGAGCTCGCCAAGCCCTATGCGCTGGCGCGTTTCTCTAGTGGCGCCCTGATCGACGAACACGGTGCGGCCGCGGTGGCGCACTGATGTTGTTGCTCCCATGCCCGTGGTGCGGGCCGCGCGAGGAGACCGAGTTCCAGTACGGCGGGCAGGCGCACTTGGCGTACCCACCGGATCCGGGGGCGCTCACCGACGCGGAATGGGCCGACTTCCTCTTCATGCGCGAGAATCCTAAGGGCGAGTGGGCGGAGCGCTGGATGCACAGCGCGGGATGCCGCCGGTGGTTCAACGTGGTGCGTTCGACGGTGGATCACGTGATCAGCGCGTCGTACCCGATGGGCTCGCCGCCGCTGGAGGGCTCGGCGTAGATGGCATCCCGTCGAGCAGAGACCGGTGGGAGCGGCATAGACCGTGCTGCATCGCTGCGGTTCACGTTCGAGGGGAAGGCGTACAGCGGGTTCGCCGGCGACACGCTGTCCTCGGCGCTCCTGGCCAACGGCGTGGACGTGGTGTGCGCCTCGCCGATCATGGGGCGCCCGCGCGGGGTGATGAGCGCAGGGGTCGAGGAAGCGGGGGCCTTCGTTGCGGTGCAGGAACCGTGGTTCGATCCGATCGGGCCGGCGACGGCGGTGGAGCTGGTTGACGGACTCGTCGCCGTCGGCCGGCCCGGCGTGGGCGTGTTGCCCCAGAGCAGCGAAGGGGCACCGTCGGCCGATCACCGCCACATCCATGTCGAGACCTTGGTGGTGGGCGGCGGGATCGCCGGCCTGCGAGCGGCGGCTGCGACCCCGCGCGGCCGTGTGCTCCTGGTCGACGAACGTCATCGGCTCGGCGGCCCGTCGCCGACTCCCGGGACGGACGCGTTGATCGACTCCTTCCGGGGACGGTCGGACGTCACGCTCACGCCGCGCGCGACCGCGCTCGGCATCTACGACGACGGGTACGTGGTGGTCTATGAACGGACGCGGCCACTCACGCGGGTGTGGCACGTCCGCGCCGCACGCATCGTGCTCGCGACGGGGGCACACGAGCGGCCCATCGCGTTCGCCGACAACGACCGGCCCGGGATCATGCTCGCCTCCGCCGCGCGCACCTACGCGGAACGGTTCGGCGTGCTCCCGGGAGAACGGGCCGTCGTGTTCTCGAACGGTCCCTCGGGGCTCGCATCGGCGCGCGCGCTCGAGGAGGCGGGCGTGGAGATCGCCACGGTGCTGGATGTGGGTCCGGCGGGCCAGGATGGGCTGGATGCGATGAGGGCTGCGGGCCTCGACGTACGAACGGGTTGGGCGATAACGGGGACCGAGGGTGATCCACGGGTATCGGCGGTCCACACGGCAGGACCGGGCGGCGAGACGGAGACGTTCGATGCGGACCTGGTGGCGGTCGCGGGCGGTTGGAACCCGGCCGTGCAACTGTGGCGCGGCATCAACTGCGGTCTCCGCTACGACGACGAGACGGCGTGTTTCGTCCCCGACGCCGCTGGGCCGGCGTGGTTGGAGATCACCGGCGCCGCAGCAGGAGAGGTCGACGCGGTGGCCCCCTACTGGTTCGTGCCGGCGGACGATCTTGGCCATCACTACGTGGACCTGCAACGGGACTCCACCGTGGCCGACGTGCTCGCAGCCACCTCGCGGCAGCTGCGTTCGACGGAGCACGTGAAACGCGAGACCTACATCGGCACGGCCATCGATCAGGGCCGGACTTCGGGCGTGCTCACTGCCGCGATCGTGAACGGAGCTCTGGGCGGCGGGCCGGGCGCACAGGGGCCGACGAATGCGCGGCCGCCGTACACACCAGTGCCCTACTCGGTGCTTGCCGGACGCGACCGCGGTCCGCTGCTCCTGGATCCCGTCCGAACCACGCCGATCCATGGCTGGCACGTGGCCTGGGGCGCGCCTATGGAGAACGTCGGCCAATGGAAACGGCCGTGGTACTTCCCGCAGGGGAACGAGAACCTGGACGCGGCCGTTCGGCGCGAATGCCTCGCGGTGCGCGGCGCCGTCGGCATCATGGACGCCTCCACGCTCGGGAAGATCGAGATCGCCGGGGATGACGCCGCAGCGTTCCTGGATCGCCTCTATCCGAACCGGATGTCGACACTCCCCGTCGGCTCCATCCGGTACGCGCTGATGCTCGGCCTGGACGGCATGGTGTTCGACGATGGTGTGGTGATGCGGTTGGAGGAGGATCGGTTCCTTGCGACGACCACCACGGGTGGCGCCGCCCGTGTCCTGGATCACATGGAGGAATGGCTCCAGACCGAATGGCCCAACCTCCGCGTTTCCTGCACCAGCGTCACCGAACAGTGGGCGACGATCGCGATGAACGGTCCGCGATCGCGGGACGTGTTGACGGCTCTGGGTACCTCCTTCCCACTGGACACCGCGAGTTTCCCGTTCATGACGTGGCGGGACGGAGAGGTCGCGGGCGTGCCCGCGCGTGTGGCACGCGTCAGCTTCAGCGGAGAGCTGGCGTATGAGATCAACGTTCCGGGGTGGTTCGGGCTCTCGATGTGGGAGGCGGTCGTGGAGGCCGGTGCGGCGCATGGCATCACGCCGTACGGGACGGAGTCCATGCACGTGCTCCGCGCCGAGAAAGGGTTCGTCATCGTGGGGCAGGACACCGACGGCACCGCGACGCCCCACGACCTTGGGATGGGATGGATCGTTCGGGGTGACGATTCCGACTTCCTGGGTAAGAGGTCGTTGCGGCGTTCCGACACGGTTCGCCCCGACCGGAAGCAGCTGGTGGGACTCCTGCCCGTGGAGCCAGACCAGCTGCTTCCCGAGGGGGCGCAGCTGGTCGAACGGGACACCGGCGTGATCCCGATGACGATGGTCGGACACGTGACGTCCTCGTATGCATCTCCGATCCTGGATCGGGCGTTCGCGCTCGCGATGGTCGGGAGCGGTCGGGAGCGGATAGGCCAGACGCTCTACGCGCCGCTGGCCGACGGGACGATCGCCGCCAGGGTCACCGCGGCACTCTTCTACGACGCGGAAGGTGCCAGGCGCGATGGCTGACCTTCGCAGACGGAGCCCGCTGGAACATCGCACGGACGATCTGGCATGGGTAGCCGATCTCTCCCACGGCTCCGTCGCCGTGGCGGAGGTCCTGTTCCTCACCCAGATGGATGTGCGCACCTGCGATCCGGCCGCGCTCGGACTGCCGGTCCAGCCGAACACCTGGACGCGCGCCGGAGACGGCAGTGACGCACTATGGCTCGGCCCGGACGAGTGGCTGCTGGTAGGCCCCGCCACGCGCGCCGCGGTGCCCGGGGTCGTGGACGTGAGCGCGAACCGCGCGGTGTTGGACCTGACCGGCTCCGGCGTCCGCGAGTTCCTCTCCAAGGGGTGCGCCTTGGACCTGCACACCGATCATTGGACCGACGGCGACTGCGCGCAGACGATGCTGGCAAAGGCGCCGGTCATCCTCCAACAACGTGGCGCCGTCACCAGGGTGTTCGTTCGGCCCTCGTTCGCGGACTATCTGGCGGAATGGCTCCTGGCCGCTGCCCGCGGCTGATGTCGCTCGAGCGCGGGCGCGCGCCGGGCGAAGGTGTGGCAAGCTCCCAGTCATGATCAGCGCAGACCGCCTCGCCGCCCTCCCGCTGTTCGGCGAACTCGACAGCCACGATCTGGGGTTGATCGGCGCACGTGTTCGCGAGGTCACGCATGCGGCGGGAGACGTGCTGATCGAACAGGGGGCGATGCCGGCTGAGGTCTACATCCTGGAGGAGGGGACGGTTGAGATCTCACGAGATGGCGCCGTCGTCACCTCGCAGGGTCCGGGCAGCGTGGTCGGGGAGATCGCCCTGGTGGATCCACAGCGGCGAACCGCGACGGTACGGGCGGTCACCCAGGTTCGTTCCGTGGCGATGAGCATCGCCGACTTCCAGCGCATCGTCATCGAGATGCC
>JBDTXD010000053.1:0-8530 GCA_040006375.1 Actinomycetota bacterium | reverse complement strand
CCCGCCGGGAGAGCGCCGACGCATTGGAACGTCTGTACCGAGCACTGGGGACTCGCCTGCACGAACAGCACGCGGAGATGTCGCCGACCGCTGTACGCGAGGCGGCGGAGGCCGCCGGCTACCCCGGACTGGTGGACCGCGCAAGGGAGATCCCGGACCTGATCACGGAGATCACCGATGAGTACGTGCGTTCGCGCGATGCATCTGTGTTCGGTGTGCCGACGATCCAGATCGGCACGGACAAGGTTCTCTACGGGCCGCTCATGGCGACGCCGCCGCAAGGTGAGGACAGCATGGTCTTGTGGGACCAGGTCACCGGGCTGAGCCGGCGCCCCGAGTTCTTCGAATTGAAGCGCTGGCCGCGCGATCTTCGACCCGGCGAACACGCCTCTGCTGCCGACCGATGACGCCCGGCTCCTCTTCCACGCAGCCGGGGTAGGCTCATCCCCAGGAGGTCGGATGCATCGGCGGGATGTCTGGGGCGATGACCCCGAGGAACGGGAAGCGGAGGCGTTCGTCGAGCGTCTGCCGGACGATGCCATCACACCGGAGCGCCGATGGCACCACCGCTCCGCCTTCGTTCCCTTCAAGGTGGTCGGGGCGTTCATCGGCCGGAACGCGAAGCGCCTCGCCGTCACGCTCCTCGGCGTCCTGGTGGTCCTTGCCGGGATCCTCATGCTGGTGCTCCCTGGACCCGGCATCGTCACGATCATCGCCGGGCTTGCCATCCTGGCGACCGAATACGTATGGGCAGAGCGACTGCTAGCCGCCGCCAAGGCTCGTGCGGCAACGGCGAAGGACGCGGCGCTCGAACGCGTCCGGCGCCGTTCGGAACGGTGAGCAGCCGCATCCTCCTGGGGACGTCGTCGTGGACCGACCCGACGTTGGTCAAGGACGGTGGCTTCTACCCGCCGGGTACGACGTCGGCAGAGGCCCGGCTGAAGTTCTACGCGACGAAGTTCCCGCTGGTCGAGGTCGACTCGACGTACTACTACCCGCCGTCCGAACGCAACTCCGTTCTGTGGATCGAACGCACCCCGTCGGACTTCACGTTCAACATCAAGGCATACTCCCTGCTCACCAACCATCCGACGCGGCCCGATTCGCTCTACGGTGACGTCAAGGCCGAACTGGGACCCGACGTCTTGGGTAAACGCTTCTGCTATCGCGACAACCTGCCCGAACCGCTCGTCGATCAAGTGTGGCAGCGGTTCCGCGACGCGTTGATGCCACTGCATTCGGCGGGCAAACTGGGCGCCGTCCTCTTCCAGTTCCCGCAGTGGTTCACCATCAGCCGCGCGAACAAGGCGTACATAGAGTCGTGCGCCGAGCGCCTGCCTGATTTCCGTGTCGCCGTCGAATTCCGGCACGAGAGCTGGCTGCGCCCGGACAACCAGGAGGAGACGCTCGGCATGTTGGAGCAGCTGAGCCTGCCGTTCGTGTGTGTGGACATGCCGCAGGGATTCGCGTCGAGCCTTCCTCCTGTTGCCGCCGCCACCGCCGACGACATCGCGATGGTCAGGTTCCACGGCCGGAACACCGCCGCGTGGGAGGTGAAGAGCGACACCGCCAGCGAACGGTTCCGGTACGACTACCCCTCGAAGGAGCTGCAGGGGTGGGTGCCCAAGATCGAGGAGCTCGCCACGCAGACGCGAGAAACCCATGTCCTGATGAACAACTGCTATCGCGACTTCGCGGTTCGGAACGCTCGCGAACTGAGTGACATGTTGACCGCCGAGGGCGCGCCGGTGTTCGCTCCGGTTCCGGAGGGCCTTCCCGGCATCGCCACGTGACCGCGGCGGAACAGCGGTTACGTCACGTTGAACTTGCCGTGCATCGAGGGATGCACGGTGCAGATGAACGTGTACTTGCCCACTCGGAGCCCAAGGATGTGATACGTCGTCTGCCCCTGGGCCAAGACGCTGCCCTGGTACCGGAGGCCTTCCTTCGGGTGGGAACACGTACTGGCGTCTCCCTCCCGAGCAGCTTGCACGAAGCACGCATCCGCGCGGTAGATGGCGACGTTGTGCGATTCCCCCGGGTCGTTGTTCGTCAGGCTCAGGAACGTTTGTTCATGGGCAGGCACGGTGATGCAGGACCGGTCGAACGTCAGGCCTGCTGCAACCAAGGCTTGCTGCGCGGAGGGCTCGCATCCACCTGCGGGTGATGCCGGCGGAGCGATAACCCCCGACGTGGGGGCGCCGGTGGGGGTCGGATCGCCGCCACCGCCGCAGGCCGACGCAGCGGCAGTCACGAGGAGGACCACCATGATGTTCATGCCTCTGGCTCGCATGTCCCCAGTATGGGAGACGAAAGGCCGGTAGGCTCGAAGGGTGTTCGGATCTCGCACCAGATGGAGGCTCGGCAGTATCGGGGGGGTCCCGATCTACGTCGATCCGATGTGGGCCATCGTGGTGCTGTTCATCACCGCGAGCCAGTACGAGCAGTTCAAGCTCGTCGAACCGCAGAGCGCGTTCTGGCTGGCGCTCTTGTTCGCGGCGCCGTTCTTCGCTGCTGTCTTCATCCACGAGTTGGCGCACGCATGGGTCTCGAGGTTGCTCCACATCCCGGTGCGCGGGATCACGATGGTCTTCTTCGGCGGTGCCACGGAGACCCGGGCGAACTCGCGCGGTCCCGGCGCCGAGTTCCTGGTGTCGGCCGCAGGACCTGCAAGCACACTTGTAATGAGCGGCGTGTTCTGGCTCATCGCGCGCGCTCTGCACGGGGCCGCGCACGACGTCGTGCAGGAATTGGCGAGCCTCAACCTGTTGTTCGCCATCTTCAACGCATTGCCGGCCGTCCCGCTGGACGGTGGCCGTATGTTGACCGCCGTCGTGTGGCGACTGACGGGCGACCGGAGGAAAGCACAGCGCACGGCGGGCTACGTGGGGATCGTCGCGGGCGTGGGCGTTGGTCTCCTTGGGTATCAGCAGTTCACCCATGGGAGTAGCTACGGGTTCGGGCCGTTCCTCCTGCTCGTGGCATTCATCTTGATTGCGACGGGGCGGAGCACAGAGCCTCGGGTCCGGGCGCAGGAGCAACTCGCCCAGGGGACCGCCGCCGACGCTATGCGGGCGCCGCCAGCCGCCGTGCAGGCCTCTATGTCGCTGCAGGAGGCGTTGGACGCCCATCTCCGGGACGACCCGCAGGGCGTCTTCCCCGTGGTGGAGCAAGGGCAGGTGATCGGCACCATCTCGGTGGGAACCGCGCGGAAGGTAGGCCGCCGGGACCCCTCGCGCCCTGTGCGCGACGGGATGGCCGCCCTGGACCTCACCCCGGTGTTCCGCACCGACGAACGGCTTGACGGTGTCGCAGAATGGCTGAACGGGCTGGAGGGTCTGGTGCTCCAGAGCGGCTCGCTCGTCGGGGCGATCGGGCCCGAGGACATCACCCGCTGGTACCAGCGAACCATCCTGGGTGGGGCGGACGTGGGCGTCGGTGCCGGCGCCTTCCCACCGAGACCCGATCTCTGACCGCCGTCGAGGCCGGTGTGTCGGCACCTACGAGTAGCATCACTGCCGTGAACCCCTCGTTCAGCCCAGATCCACGGCAGCGCGTGATCCTCGAACACGCCCGCGGCCCGTTGATCGTGACCGGGGGGGCTGGCACGGGGAAGACCACGGCCCTTCGTGAACGACTCGCCACGCTCATCGAAGCGGCGGCGGACCCGGAGCGGGTGGCGTTGGTGGTGGGATCTCGCCGGGCCCGCGACCAGGCGTCGGCGTTCCTCCTGGGGCGCCTACAAGGATCGCTGCCCACGCTCCATGTCCTCACCATCCACGGCCTGGCGTTCCATGTGCTCGCCGAACGGTTCGCGAGGCTCGGCTACGCCGAGCCACCTTCGGTGCTCTCCGCCGCAGACCAGTTCGGGAAGGTGCGAGAGCTGTTGGCCGATCAAGACCCGGACGCCTGGCCGGCGTACGGACACCTGCTCCAGATGCGGGCGTTCGCCGATGAGGTTCGCCAGTTCCTGTCGCGGGCGCAGGAGTCGCTGTGGACGCCGGAGGATATCGAGGAGCGGGCCACCGCGTCCGGGCTCACGGGCTGGCTCGAACTGGCGCGTTTCTATCGCGAGTATCAGGAGATCGCCGACGACCTGAGCGTCGTGGACTTCGCCGGACTGGTACAACGGGCGGCGCGTGTGGCGGGTGAGGGGCCGTCGCTGTTCGATCACCTGATGGTCGACGACTATCAGGATGTAACCCTTGCGGCGGAGGCGCTGATCGCGGGGCTGGGCGCCGGAAGCATCGTCGGGGCGGGCGATCCGGACGCCCATGTGTTCTCCTTCCAAGGCGCGACGGACGTGCCGATCAAGCGGTTCGACCGGACGTTCCCAGGCGCCGCGTCCCTGGAACTCATCGTTACCCATCGGACAGGCACCGAGCCCGTGGAACCTGAGGCCTGGCAGGCGGCGCACACCTCTGAGGAGCACGCGGCGATCGCGCGAGAACTGCGGCGTCTGCACGTCGAGGACGACGTGCCGTGGGGCTTACTCGCGGTGATCGTGCGACGCCAGGGCGCGCACCTTGGGGGGCTCCTGCGGGCGCTCGACGACGCGCGGGTGCCGAGGGCGGTTCCCGAACGCGGGCTCTCGCTGGGCGCGGAGCCCGCGACGTTCCCCTACGTGCTCGCGCTTCGGTGGATCGCGGCGACCCAGCCAACCGAACGGGCGGATCTCATCGAGTCGGTGCTCACCTCGGAGCTGGTCCGGCTCTCGCCGGCCGTGGCGCGCGGGCTCATGCGCGTCGCGCAGGCGACCGCGGGCAGCGCGGCCGAAGCGCTCGAACAGACGGGTGGCCTCTCTGGTGAGGAGGCGGAGGATGTGGCCGAGGTGCGATCGGTTCTAGCCCGGGCTCGCGAGGTTGCCGACCGCTCGGTCCTAGACGCCTTCGCGATCTTGTGGCGAGATCTTCCGTCGTCCCGTCGGCTGGTTGCACAAGCGGAGCATGACGAGGTCGCACGCCGCGAACTCGACGCGGTGGTCGCGTTCGCTTCGGCGGTCACCGATGCCGGCGAGGGCGGGGACCCGAGCACCGCTGCCTTCCTTGCCTCGCTCGACGGGGGCGGGCACGGCCCTGGGGCCGGCACGTGGGAGAAGGTTCGTCCCGACGCCGTGCAGGTCCTCACCGCCCACGGAGCCGTCGGGCAAGAGTTCGATTCGGTGCTGGTGGCCGGGGCCGTCGAAGGGAACTTCCCGAGCCTCTCGCGAGCCGAGCCGATGTTCGACCTGTCGGCTCTGGACCGACCCCTCAGTCAGGCGGACCGGAACCGGGCGCGCCTGGAGGACGAACGGCGGCTGTTCCGGATGGTCCTGGGCCGCGCGCGCCGCCGGGTGGTCCTGTTGGCGAGCGATCCCCACTCCGAGCGTGAGCCGGCCGCCCGTTCTCGGTTCGTCGACGAGCTGAAACTCCACTGGGTTCCCGCTCCCGAGAGGCCGTTCCGGGAGCCTGTTTCGGTGCGGGAGGCGGCGGCGCTCTGGCGCCGGACCCTGGCCGACCCCGCGGCGGAGAACTACGAGCGGTTGGCCGCGATCGACGGACTGGTAGCGCTCGGGGTCGATCCCTCCCGCTGGTGGTTCCAGCGCCAGTGGAGCGATACCGGGCGCCCCCTCCACGAGACCTTCCACCTCAGCTACTCCAAGCTCAGCACGCTGGAGAACTGTGAGCTGCAGCACGTCCTTCGGAACGAGCTCGGTCTGGGCAGGCCGGGCGGGTACCACGCGTGGGTCGGCAAGACCGTCCACAAGCTCATCGAGGAGGTCGAGAAAGGCGAACTGGAGAAGTCACCCACGGCTATGACGGCGGCGCTCGACGCGCGCTGGCGCCACCAGGAGTTCCCGTCTCGGGCCGTGAGCGAGGCCTTCCGCTATCTGGCGAAGACCAAGATGCTCCGCAACTGGTTCGACAACTACGCGGCGACGCCGGCCACCGCGATCGAGCAGTACTTCGAGTTCGCGTTCGACGAGGTCACGGTCATCGGGTACATCGACCGGATCGGGTCGGCGGTCGACGGGACCGCCATCACCGACTTCAAGAGCGGCAACGCGGACCGGGCACCCAAGGCCGAGGATAGCCTGCAGCTCGGCATCTATTACCTGGCCGTCCAGGAGGCTGAGGATCTCCAGCGGTACCAGCCCGTGAAGATGGTCGAACTCACCTACCTCAAGGGGAACTGGAGGGACGGGCGCATCGAGCATCGCAAGTGGGTCGTGACCCCCGGCGAGGAAGAGGCCTATGCGACGCGCGTCCGTGAACGCTTGAGCGAACTCATCGCCCGGACGAAGGAACTGAACCAGCACGACGTGTACATGCCGAACCCCTACGCCGACTGTCACTTCTGCGAGTACAAGACGCTCTGCCCGCTATTCCCTGAGGGCCGTCACCTCTTCCCGGTAGATCAGGTCGCGAACAGATGACCGTGCACGTGCCGCCCGAGATCCTCGCCGCCATGGGCGGTGTCGAACACATCACCGACGAACAGTGGGATGCGATCAGCATGCCGCTGGAGCCCTACGTCCTCATCGCGGGCGCCGGGTCCGGCAAGACGAGCGTCATGGCGGCGCGCGTCGTCTACCTGGCGCTCGCGGCGGTCGGCCGCTTGGCCCCCGAGGGCGGCCCGGCGAACCCGGGCGTTCGTCCGGGCAACATGCTCTGTCTCACCTTCACGAACAAGGCCACCGACAACCTTCGGGTCAAGGTCCGGCACGCGCTTGCCTCGATGGATCTGCAGGAGGGCGAGGAGCCCGAGATCCTGAACTACCACGGGTTCGCCGCGCAGATCCTGGAGCGCTACGGCACGCTGGCCGGGATCGAACCCGGCCGGCGGGTCCTGTCCCCCGCACAGCGGAGCGAACTCTGCGGCCAGGTGCTCGAGGAGATGACCGACTTCCAGCACGTGAAGGCGGAGTGGCAGCCCTCGGTCGTGTCGAAGATCCTGGAGCTGGACGATCAGGCACAGAACCATCTGGTGACACCGCAGCGGATCATCGACTTCAACCGCGAACGGCTGGAGGCGCTGAAGGAGCACCGCTCGGACCGCGCGTACAGGTCGAGCTTTGAACGCATCGAGCTGGCGCAGGCGGGCGCCATCTACCGGCGGCTTAAGCTCGAGAAGGGGGTCATCGACTACGGCGACCAGATCGAGCAAGCGCTCACGGTGGTCCGGGCCCACCCTGAGGTCGGCCGCGACTACCGGGCCAGGTTCGAGGCCGTCCTCCTGGACGAATATCAGGACACGAATGTCGCACAGGCGCTCCTCATGCGGGAGGTCTTCGGCGACGGTCATCCGGTGACCGCGGTGGGCGATCCTGATCAGAACATCTACGCGTGGCGCGGAGCCTCTCTCTTCAACCTTTTCGAGTTTCCGCGCCAGTTCGCCCGGTCCGACGGCTCGCCTGCCCGGCGGCTGCCCCTTTACACGAACTTCCGCAGCGGCGCGACGATCCTGGCCGCCGCGGACACGATCATCGGATCGCTCCCGGCAGACCAGCGCCCCGATCCGGACAAGCGGCTCGTGGCATGGGAGGAGAACGGCGAGGGAAGCGTGCACGTTGTCGCGCATCTGGACGAACACACCGAGGCGTCATGGATCGCGGACCGCATCTTGGATCTGCGAGAGACGGGCGCCGCTTGGTCGGACATCGCCGTCCTCTGTCGAACCTCGAAGTTCTTCGAGAGCCTGCAGCGGGTGTTCGGCGAACGGGATATCCCGGCGGAGATCGTAAACCTCGCCGGGCTCCTCAAGCTCCCAGAGGTCATCGAGGTGCTGGCGTACGCGCGCTCGGTGCTGGATCCGATGGCCTCGGTGGCCCTTGCCAGGATCTTGCTCGGCCCGCGCTACCGGGTCGGCTATAAGGACCTCGCGCTCGTGGCAGCCGTCGCGAAGACGCAGACCCGTCGCCTGATCTTCGAAGACGAAGAGGAGGGCGAAGCCAATCCGTTCCTGTTCGCCGAAGCCTTGGAACGGCTGGACCAGGTGGAAGGCCTGTCAGAGGAGGGAAGAGAGCGCCTGCAGGAGTTCCGGGACGAGCTGCGCGACCTTCGGGTGCAAGCGCGCGCTCCGGTCGGCGAGTTCCTGGGAGAGGTGATCCGCCGCATCGGCCTGCTCACCGAGCTCGACGCCGACCCCGACGAACGAACAGCCGCTGCACGCCGCCGAAACCTCGCCGCGTTCCTGGACGAGGTGCACGCGTTCGAGCCAGTGGAAGGGGACCTCACGCTCCGCTCGTTCCTTGACTACGTCGATGCCGTGGAGCGGCTCGAGAAGGAGGAGTGGGCGCCCGTGCAGCTCTCGGACGATGACGCCGTCAAGGTGATGACCATCCACGTGGCCAAGGGCTTGGAGTTCGACCACGTGTTCGTGCCGGGTGTGGCCAACGGGCGCATGCCGTCCAAGCGGATCCAGCAGAACCCGGCCGAGCGCGGAAAATCGCTGGACTTCGAACTCCGTGGTGATGCGGCGATCCTTCCGAAGTTCAACGGGGTGCTCAGCCATTTCAAGGAAGCGTTGCAGCGCCAGGAAGTCATCGAGG
>JBDTXD010000052.1:0-8654 GCA_040006375.1 Actinomycetota bacterium | reverse complement strand
ATCTTCGGCGCGCCGGTGGCGCTGACCGATCACGCCGAGCGGGCGCTGCGGTGCGCGATCGACATGCAACGCCGCCAATCCGAACTGAACGAGGAGGGTTGGGGAGCTGCAGTTCCCGAGTTGGTCGTGGGCATCGGTCTGAACACGGGCCCGGTGATCGCGGGGGCCGTGGGCGGCGGCGGCCGGCTCGAGTACACGGTGATCGGCGACGCGGTGAACGTCGCTCAGCGGCTGCAATCGGAGGCGGCAGGCGGCGAGATCGTGGCAGCGGCGAGCACGGTGTCGGCGGCTCCAGAGGTGGCGTGCGAGCCGATCGGGACCCGGATCGTGAAGGGCAGGGAAGAATCGGTCGAGGTGTTCCGCGTGGTCGTCGGTACCTGACCGCGTTCTACGGAGGGAGGCTCATGGCTGGTAGTGGGAACGCCAGTCTCATCGTGTTCCGTGTTGTCGCAGTGCTCGGCGCCGTTCTGCACGCAGCGCCGATCGTATTCCTCGGAACTTCGTTCACAGCAGGCGAGATGAAGATCCACGTGGTGCACAACACCGCCGGCCTGGCGATGTTCACCGGCGTGATCGCCCTGGGATGGACCCTGGCCGCGATCTCGCCCGAACGGATGATCGCGCCGTTCCAGGCCGCAACGCTCGCGGTCGTGGCCGTGGCGATCGCGTCGGCGATCTCTGCCGATCCTCAGGCCGGGCTCCTTACCCTGATCCCCGGCGTGCTCCTGGTAGTGCTCCACCCCGCGCGTCCCCTGCTGGTCCGGATGGGCAGGACCGCGCCCGCGCCCTTTGCCCTGGCCGCCGTCGCCGTGGTGCCCGCGGTAGTGTTCGCGCTGTCGAACGCCTCGAAGCAACGGGACGGGATGCCGATGGACCCGCACGTCGAGATGCATCACTGGACGGGGATGGCTGCCTTCGCCCTGACCCTGGTTGTCGTCGCGGTGGTTGCGGGCCTCGGCGGCGCGAACCGCCGCATCGTCGCGATCGCCGGGGGCCTGGGTGCCGTGCTCTACGCCGCGGTGTCGCTCAGTTACTCGCGCTACCCCGGCGCGGTGACCACGCCGTGGGCGATCGCGTGCCTTGTGTGGGGTGCGGCGCTGACGGGGGACGGGTACCGCATGGCCCGAGAACCCGAACTGCGGCCCAATGAGACGGGCGCCATCGCATGACGGTGCAGGTCCATCGTCCGAAGACGTTCCTGCGCCGGGTCGAACGCTGGATGGTTGGCATCGCGATGGCCGTCGTCGCGTTCATCCTGGAGCGCGTGGTCATGAAGACGGTGCGGAAGGAAGGCGGCACGGTGAAGGGGCCACCCGGCAAGGTGGTCACGAGCAAGGGCGGCGATGTCGACGTCCACGATCGCTGACGCGGGTTCACGTCCCGGCGCCCACCTGGTCTAGGCTCCTTGCGGCGCCCGGTGCCGGGTGCGAACGCGAAAGGATCGAACACATGGCCGGCCCTGTGAACACCTATGACGCGATCGTGATCGGAGGCGGCCACAACGGCCTGGTCGCCGCGGCCTACCTCGCCAAGTACGGCAAGCGGGTGATCGTGCTGGAGGCTCGCCACAAGACCGGCGGCGCCGCAGACACCAGCAGCCCCTGGCCGGAGGCGCCCGAGTTCAAGGTGATGACGCTCTCCTACACGATGAGTCTGATGCCTCCCTACATCCTCGATGACCTGCGGCTCAAGGACTTCGGCTACAAGGTCAATCCTCTGGGCATGGGCTACACCCCGCACCCGGATGGCCGCTCCCTCATCGAGGGCGAAGGCGAACGTGTTCGCGAGTCCTACCTGCGCTATTCCAAGAAGGACGCCGACAACCTGGGTCCGTACTACGAGTGGATCGGGCGCATCGCCAACCTCCTGCATCCGCTCCTGAACCGAACGCCGGTGCATGTGGGCTCACGCAAGGTCAAGGATGTGTGGGACATCGGCCGGTTGGCATGGTCACTGCGCAAGGAGGTCGATGAGAAGACCGCAGGCGACATCACGCGCCTGTTCACGATGAGTGCCTCTGATCTATTGGAGCGCTGGTTCGAGGACCCGGTTGTGATCGGCACGCAGGCGGTGAACGGGATCATCGGCACATGGGCCGGCCCGATGACCCCCGGCACCGCGTACGTCCTCATGCACCACTCCACCGGCGAGGAGGAAGAAGGGCAGGTCGCCTCCTGGGGGATGCCCGAAGGCGGTATGGGCGCGGTCTCCGACGCCATCCGCGCCTCCGCCGAACGGTTCGGGGCGGTCGTCCGCGTCAACGCGCCCGTCGAGAACGTGCTCACCCAGGGCGGGCGAGTCACCGGTGTCGTCATAGCCGGCGGGGAGGAGTTCAAGGCAAACATCGTGGTCACCGCGTGTCACCCCCAGATCACGTTCCTGCGACAGATGGACCGGGTTGACCTCCCGGCCGACTTCGTGAGTGACATCGAGAACTGGCGTTCGCGTTCGGGCACGGTGAAGATCAATCTCGCGCTCGATCGGTTGCCGGAGTTCACCGCCGATCCGGGCTTCCATCCCGACATCCACGGCGGCGCGATCAGCATCATGGACGACCTCGAGTATCTGGAGACCGGGTTCCAGGAGGCGCGAGCGGGGAGGGCGGCGACCCTGCCATTCGCGGATTGCGAGATACCAACGGTCTTCGACCGCACGCTAGCTCCGGAGGGCAAGCACATCATGTCGATGTTCACGCAATGGGTTCCTGAGACGTGGAGCACCGAGCCCCATCGCGAAGAGCTCGAGGCGTACGCGAACCGGCTCTTCGACCGGTTCGAGGTCGTCGCCCCGGGCTTCAAGGATTCGATCCTGCATCGGCAGATCATCGGGCCCTACGACATGGAGCAGGAATACGGGCTCATCGGGGGCAACATCTTCCACGGCGAGCTCACGGTGGACCAGCTGTTCCACATGCGGCCGGCCGTGGGCTTCGCGGACTATCGAACGCCGATCCGCGGGCTGTATCAGGCCTCGAGCGCGACGCACGCCGGCGGCGGTGTCACGGGCATGCCCGGTCACCACTGCGTTCGCGAGATAAAGAAGGACAAGCTCCTATGAGCGAGACCGGCAACGAGATCTCGCGCACCGGCCGGGACACGTGGGTCCCGCGACCGACGCTTCCGGGGTCGGCGTACCATTCGGCCGAGACCTGGGAGCAGGAGAAGGAGCGGGTCTTCGCCTCCGGCTGGATCTGCGTCGGTCGCGAGGAAGAGGTCGGTGAAGCTGGCTTCGTAGTGCGGCCGGTGGCGGAGGAGAGCGTGGTAGTCGCCCGCTCGAGCGACGGTGCGCTGCATGGCTTCTACAACGTCTGTGCGCATCGGGGCACCAGGTTGCTGGACGGGGAGGGCACGCTTCGATCCGGCGCCATCGTCTGCCCGTATCACTCGTGGACGTACTCGGCTGCCGGCTCGCTGCTCGCGACGCCAAACGTCGCCGAGGACGAACGCTTCTCGCGAGCGGATTATCGTCTGCGATCCGTTGCGCTCGAGACGTGGCACGGCTTCGTCTTCGTGAACCTCGCCCAGGAACCTGAGTCACTGCGGGCATACCTCGGCCGCAACCACGAGGACGATCCGACCGACCGGTTGGTCCCGTGGGGACTCGCCGACCTTCGGATCGCGCACCGGATCGTCTACGACATCGCCGCGAACTGGAAGATCCTGGTCGAAAACTACAGCGAGTGTTTGCACTGCCCCGGGGTCCATCCCGAGTTGGTGAGGCTCATCCCGCAGTTCGGTAGGGGTGAGATCGAGGACGACACCGGAGCGCTGCTCGCGGACGGCGCCACGACACTGACCCTCTCGGGGACCACGACGCGGCCCCCGCTCCCGGGCCTCGCGGGGAACGACCTGCACGTCTATCTGGGGAACACGATCTTCCCGACGCTGATGATCAACCTGCACCCGGACTGCGTGATGACGTATCGGCTGGAGCCGCTCGGGCCGGCGCGGACGCGGATCGTGAGCGAGTTCCTCTTCCATCCGGAGACGATCGCCGGCGAGGGCTTCGATCCAGGTGATATCGCCGAGTTCTGGGACCTGGTGAGCGAACAGGACTGGGCGGTGTGCGAGCGGGTCCAAACGGGGGTCGGGTCGCGGGCGTATGCGGCCGGCGGCGTGTACCCGGTCAAGGACTCCTCCGTTGCGGGGTTCAACGACCGCTACCGCGCGTCGATGGGGTAGCGTTCGCCCGTGAGCGGCATCCGAACCGAGGCGAGTGGCGGGGTCCTGGAGGTCACGATCGACCGGCCCAAGGCCAACGCGATCGATTCGGCGACCAGCCGCGAACTGGGGGAGATCTTCGCCCGCTTCCGTGATGACGATGCCGTGCTCGTGGCGATCCTCACCGGCGCGGGCGATCGCTTCTTCTCTGCGGGATGGGACCTGAAAGCGGCCGTTGCCGGCGACTCGCAGGACTGGGGACCGGGCGGGTTCGCCGGGCTCACCGAGCTGTTCGATCTGGACAAGCCGGTCATCGCGGCGGTGAACGGACTGGCCGCAGGCGGGGGATTCGAACTGGCCCTGGCGTGCGATCTGATCATCGCGGCGCGGGGAGCCGAGCTCTTCCTGCCTGAGGTGCGCCTGGGATTCGTCGCCGATGCAGGCGGCGTCCTGCGCCTTCCGGAGCGGCTGCCGCGCGCTATCGCCATGGAGATGCTGCTCACCGGCCGGCGGATGGATGCCGAGGAGGCGGCGCGGTGGGGCGTGGTCAACCGCGTCGCTGAGCCGGGTGCGGTGATGGCCGTCGCGCGGGAGATGGCCGCCGAGATCGTCGTGGGCGCGCCCCTCGCGATCAGGGCAACGAAAGCGATCGTTGCGGCCATGGAGGCGCGCACCACCGAGGAGGGGTTTGCCGCCCTTCGCGCGGGCGCGGCCCCGGCCTACCATCGCGCGCTCGACTCGCAGGACGCGGAGGAAGGCCCACGTGCGTTCGCCGAAGGCCGTGACCCGGTGTGGCGGGGTCGATGACCGGGGTCCTCGTTCCCGATGCCAACGCGGGGAAGGTCGTCGTGGTCACCGGTGGTGGCACCGGCATCGGGCGCGCCACTGCGCTCTCGTTCGCGCGAACCGGTGCGGCGCTCGCGATCTGCGGCCGCCGGCCCGAACCCTTGGAGGCAGCCCGGGCCCAGATCGAAGCCGAGGGCGCCGCATGCCTTGCCCGGGGATGCGATATCCGCGAGGCGGATCAGGTCGACATCTTCCTCGACGGGGTCCTCGAGCGGTTCGGACGGATCGACGTGCTCGTCAACAATGCGGGCGGGCAGTTCGTCGCGCAGGCCGAGGATATCTCGGCGAAGGGATGGCGGGCTGTGCACCGGCTCACGGTCGACGCCACGTGGAACATGACCCAGCAGGTCGCCGTCCGCTCGATGATCTCGGAGCGCTCCGGGCTGGTGGTGTTCATCGGGTTCTCCCCGCGCCGGGGGATCACGGGGTTCGCGCATGCGTCGGCCGCCCGCGCGGCGCTCGAGAACCTCGCGAGCGGGCTCGCCATCGAGTGGAGCCGGTACGGCATCCGCGCGGTGTGCGTATCAGCCGGGACGATCGACACCGAGGGTCTGGCGGGGTACGGGCAGGAGGCGGTCGAGCGCGCACGGGCGCTGGTTCCGCTCGGGCGCCTCGGCAGCCCCGAGGAGGTCGGCCAGATCATCGCGTTCCTCGCCACGGCGGGCGGTGCCTACGTGACCGGCTCGACCGTGGTCGTGGACGGCGGGCTGGATGCGTGGGGTCTCGGCGAGACGCCGCCGTCCCCCGAGACCTAACGCAGGCTCACTCGCGCTTGCGCACCAGATCGACGAGCAATCCGAGCGTGAAGAACCCGCCGATGGCTCCAAGCGTGATCGGCAACCACTCCGCGACGCGGCCGGAGGACGCCAGGATGGCGGTGCCGAGCAGCGCGGCCGCGGAGACGAACCCGAGTGCCAGGCGGCGGCCCGCGGCGTGGACGGTTCGCTCCAGGGATGCGGCGCGGAAGTTCACCTCGAGTTTCTGGCCGGGTCGCGCGCCGATGAGACGCTCGACCGCCTCGACCACCTGCTGGATCCGAACCTTCGCCTTCTGCGTTCGGTAGAACAGCGTCTGTGGATCGAACGCCCGTGTCGTCTGCTTCATGACCGTTCGCATCAGGAACTTGCCGGCCACATCGAAGGGGTCCAAATCCGGATCGAGCTGTGCGGCGGCCAGCTGCATCTGCGCCATGGCCTTGGCGGTCAGTGTGAGCGAGGCGGGGAGCGGGACCTCATACCGGAGGCTGATCTCGGTCATCTCCTGCAGGACGGGGCCCAGCTGGATGTCCTTCAGCGAGGCGGTGCGGTACTTCGCCATGAGATCGCCGATCTCGCTCTGGAACCCGCCGATGTCCAGGTCGGACTTGCCCATCCCGCCGGCGAGCATGAGCGAGACGTCGGTGAGGAAGTCCACGTCCTGCTGCCAGAACGCGAGCAAGAGCATCATGAGCTGCTCGCGCATCTCGGCGCCGACCTCGCCGACCATGCCGAGGTCCAAGAGGTAGAGCGTCTCCTCCTCCGGCTGCCACATGAGGTTCCCCGGGTGCGGATCCGCGTGCACGAACCCGTCGACCAGGATCTGCTTGTAGAAGGACTCGAGCAGTTGGCGCGCGACCTCCTGGCGGACCGGCCCCTCGGGGCACTCGCCGATCGGGACGCCGCCTACGTCGTGCATGACCAGGAGCCTGGAGGTCGAGTAGTCGGGATGGAAGACGGGCACGGCGAGGCGTTCGTAGGGCGCGATGACCTCCCGCATCTTGTCCATGTTCCGGGCCTCTGTCCGGAAGTCGAGTTCGCGGTGGAGCGACTCGGAGAGGTAGGTGAAGACGGCCTCGAGATCGATGACCTGTTTCAGGGCCTGGCGGTCCCCCGCCTTCTGTGCGAAGAGCTGCAGGAGAGCCAGGTCCTGTTCGATGAGTTCGCGCGCGTCCGGCCGCTGCACCTTGATGACGACCTTCTCAGCGTTTGCCAGGACCGCGCGGTGCACCTCGGCGATGGTGCCCGCAGCGAGTGGCTGCGGTTCGATGTGGTCGAACACGTCCTCCCATGGGACACCCAGCTCCTCTTCCATGACCTTGACCACCTGCTCCTCCGAAAGCGGGGGCACGTGGTCCTGCAGGAGGGCGAGTTCCTCGATGAACTCCGGTGGCAACAGGTCCGGCCGCGTGGACAGGATCTGCCCCAGCTTCGCGAACGTCGGCCCCAGTTCCTCGAGCGCGGCCCGCATGCGCTTGGCCTGCCGCCGGCGCCCGACATCGCCCTCTTCGTCTGGCCTGCCGAACAGTTCCTTCAGCCCGTGCTTGGCGAAGACCGCGGCGATCTTCGTCCCGCGGGCCATGAGGTGCGGCTCGGTCGGCTCATCCACACCGCCTGCGCGGAGCACGGTGGCCCGCGTGGCCGCCCGCGTCGGCTGGGCTTTGACGTCGCCGTCGGCAGTCGTGTTCACGATGATGACGTGACACCGGGCGTTGTGGCTGATGCGGTTCGGCACGTTGCCCAGGAGGAATTCCTTCCGCCCGCTCATCCCGGCGTTCCCCACCACCAAGACGTCGATCTTCGCTTCTTCGGACGCCTGCACGATCGCCATAGCGGGATCGTCGCTGACGACCACGTGGGATCTCCCCCGCCCTCCCGCGAGTTCGTTCACATGATGTTGCAGTTCGTCTGCCGCCGCCCCTGCCTGGGTCGCCTCCGCGGCGCCGAACTCGGTGGTCCCCGGGTTCACCGGCAGGACCACCTGCACCACGTGGAGCTCCGCGTCGAAGCGCTCGGCGAACGAGGCCGCCCATGCAACCGCTCGCTCCGCTGTTTGGGAGCGGTCGGTTCCCACCATCACCCGGGTTACCGGTGCATCCGTCATCGGCGCATCATCGCGCACAAGTGCCGGTATCGACAGGTGTATCTGCCCGTGAGACCGGGGTAGTGGCAGCACCAAGGCCCCGGAATCACCCCAAAATCACCCGTTGTAGACTCCACCGCCAGGCCGCCGGAGTAGCTCAGTGGTAGAGCAACCGCCTCGTAAGTGGTAGGTCCCGGGTTCAAATCCCGGCTCCGGCTCTGGAGGGCAAAATCCGCGGTAAGTTGCCGCGGTGACCGTTCCGTTGCGAGAATCCGCCCTGTGAAGACACTGAAGAGGTCCCTCGCCATCCTGTCGGCTGTATCCGCCTTGCTCGTGATCGGGGCCCACGCCGCGGTGGCGCAGATCTCCCAGACCCCGGGCGCCACGCCCGTGAAGAACATGAGCCCGCTCGGGAACCTCGGATCGCGGGTCTCACTGGCGGAGATCTTCATGATCCTCGCGCTCATCACGGTCGGCATGCTCGCCCTCCTGTACGTCCGGAACGCGCCTCGGTTCGCCACGGATGAAGACGGCCTCAAGGTGGTGCGGGCCGATCGTGTCGTGGCCGGCCAGGCACCTCGCCGCGACGTCGATGTCTCGCAGGCTGTCGCCGTTGTAGTGGCACCACCCGCGGTGCCGTCGGCAGCGCCCGCCGTCCCAGCCCCCGCCGCGACTGCCCCATCCCCCGCCGCGCCCGCAGCTCCTACGGCGACCGCAGCAACTGATGCTCCCGCAGCCGACGCTCCGGCGGCGGCCGCTCCCGCCGAGACGCCCGCGCCGCCGCCGCCCCCCCCGGCGCCGGCCGCCGAG